>NZ_JBJYKD010000043.1:0-16669 GCF_049310025.1 Thermorhabdus hydrogeniformans
CTGAAGTATCTGCAAGTCCTGAAAGGATCTACGGGCTGAAAGCCCGTGGGTTTAAACCAAGCGCTTATTAACTAAATTTCTATACAGGTAAATATATTTAAAAACACTTGACAATTCTGATATTGCGGAATATATTTGTCATAGAACATGTATATACAGCTCTAGCCAAAGTTATAGGGGGTGAAAGCACACAATATAGATTTCTGTATAACAAAAAAATTAAAAATATCAAAGGGGGAAAGCCAAGTGCAGGAAGAACTTTTCAACAAGATAGTCGATATGGATGAAGAAGGATCGATAAAAATGGCCAGGGAGTATCTGGACGGAGGGGGGGATCCACAAAAGCTGCTCGAAGTATGTAGAAACGCCATGGGAGTAATAGGGGAAAAATTTGAAAAAGGGGAATACTTCCTTTCGGAACTCATACTTGGAGGCGAAATATTCGGAAGCATCATGAAATTTACCCTGCCCCTGATTAAAGGAGATTCTAAGAAACTGGGTAAAATCGTCCTTGGCACCGTAAAGGATGACATCCATAACATAGGAAAGGATATATTCAAGGCATTTGCAGAAGCGGCGGGTTTTGAAGTAGTAGACATAGGTGTTGATGTACCGGAAGAAAAATTTGTTGAAGCAGTAAAAGCAAATAAACCCGACATAGTAGGTATGTCCTGTTTAATAACCGCCGGGATAAGCTCCATGAAAAGGACCGTAGAAGCTCTGAAGAAAGCCGGGATTACCGATACAAAGATAATTATAGGCGGCGGAAGAGTTGACGAAGAAGTAAAACAGCTCACGGGAGCCGATGCCTGGGCTGACGATGCAGCAAAAGGAGTAAGGCTGTGCAAAGAATTAATGGGAGTGGAGGTGTGATAACAGATGACGAAAAGTGCGAAGGAACTTGCCCAGGAACGCCTTGCGCGCATAGAGGCTGCTATAAATCTTCAAGAACCCGACAGAGTACCACTGCGTGGAGTAGGCGGGGATATAATACCTGCCTATGCGGGGATTACCCAGCATGAATTCTGTTATGATTACGATAAGGCTATAAAGGCCATTGAAAAATTCCTTAAAGACTTTCCTTTTGATTGGCCTTCTGCTTCAATTCCAGGCCTTGATGGTCGTGCGTTTAGTATAGCATTTGCCGAGTCTGAACATATAGCTCCGAGTACTACATTTGTCACAGGGCCGATGCATGATGTATTAGGTGACAAATATTACAGGTATCCGGGCAGAGAAACCAACGAGAATGCCACTCCTCAGTTTGTCGGCGGCACTTATATGGAACCCGATGAGTACGATCAATTGATCGAGGATCCTGTAAAGTTTGTTGCAGAAACGGTCCTCCCCAGGGCATGTAATAATCTGGCGACTCCCCGCCAGGCCATGATTACCTGGGTAAGGCTCGGAATTGAGTACAACAGATTTGCATCTGCTGGCCGTCAACTTGGCATGATATCTGCTGAGCTAGGTTATCCATCCATTAGGATGGGAGGAGCTTATGCGCCTCTTGATATTATTGGTGACTTTTTAAGGGGAATCGAGAATGTAGTGTTGGATATCCGCAGGTATCCCGACAAGGTTAAGAAAGCTACTGAAGCGCTTGTGGAGCCTATTGTTAACTATGGGCTATCATATAAAAAGTTGGGAATCAATTTAGTAATGATTCCGCTGCATTTAAATGAGTATTTGTCACCGAAGCTATATAATGAATTTTATTGGCCTACCTTAAAAGAAGTTATTCTCAGGCTTGGAAAAGAGGGCGTAAAATCCTGGGTATTCTTTGAAGGCCATCATGAAGCTCATTTGGAAACTATTCTGGAATTACCTAAAGGATGGGGTGTAGCATACTTCGAGAAGACAGATGTTATTAAGGCAAAGAAGGTTTTACAGGGGCATACATGCGTTGTAGGTGGCATACCAATAAGCTTAATAGTAGGAGGCACTCCAGCGAAGATTGATGAGTATGTCAAGAATTTGTTAGAACAGGTGAAACCTGGAGGAGGCTTTATGCTATCTCCAACTATAGGGACTGCTCCTGCTGACACGCCTCTGGAAAACATCAGTGCCCTCATTGAAGCAGTAGAGAAATATGGTTAACTTATGATAATGGGCACCGATAGGGGCTGTTTGTATCGGTGCCCAACTTTATTTAGCTTAGAATGGAGGAAAAGCATCATGTGGTTGGAAAAGGGAATAGGTGAAGAAAAAAGATGGTTTTATCCCATCTCCGCATTTATAATAGGTGCGGCTCTCTTTGTAACAGGCCTTTGGACCATGTTATACCCTCATATTCAGGCGCATTTTGGCCTGGAAACAACGGCTTCTATAGTTTTGGCGTCAACCTTCAGCGGATTGGGATCGATGGTTGTTGGACCACCTATAACAGGGACTATTTTGGATAAATATGGCCCTAAAATCCCTTTTATAATGTCAGCGATATCTATTGTAACAGGTCACAGCTTAATAATCAAGATGCTAACAATGAGTGACTGGTCAGCGGCAATGTACATCTGGTATTTGGGAAGCTTTTTGGTAGGATTGGGGTTGGGATTTTATTCCGGGACATATACAGCAACAGTAGCCAAATGGTTTCCTGATAAGTTAGGAACTGCTACAGGACTTGCGGTAGCCGGTACCGGCTCAGGAACAATTATATATTCATCTTTGATGGCACTTTATATAAAATCTCACGGATTCTCGGGGAACATATTCCTATTTTTTGCAGTTATTGCAGTGGTATTTTTATTTACATTAGCTATTCCCTTTTGGAAAACACCCCCTCATGATTGGGCTCCTGCCGGAATGCAGCCTAAATCTAAGTCTCCAAGTACAAAATCCATTCAACTGGCACGGGATTATACCCTTCAGGAGGCAGTAAGAGATAAAAGGTTTTGGCTTCTCTACATATGCTTTATTTCTGCGGCCTTTTCAAATATGTTCTTTGTACAAAATGCTTCATTGATAATAATTGAAGGGTTAAGTAAAACCATGACCAGGGAGCAAGTTCTCGTATCGATAGTACCATTGTATCTAACAATTACTGCAATTGCAGGTCTCGCAGGACGATTTGGATGGGGCGTAATTACAGATAAATTAGGTGGACCTTGGAAAACTCTCTGGATGACATACTTTTTCCCTGCAATATTAATGGGTGCTTTCTATTTCGGATACCACTCGATTATTCTTATTTTCTTTATTGGATTTTTGCTGTATTTCGGATTTGGCGGCGAGCCTGTGATTCACTATGCAATAGTGCCTTATGTTTTCGGAAGAAGGCATCTAGGCAAAGTCATGAGTACATTAAACTCCTTTTCAGTTGGTCTGGGAATAGCCTTTGGACCTTTTGTAGGTGCATATATTAAAGATGTAACTGGAGGATATTACTGGGCTCTGGTATTAGCAGTAATTATTCGCCTGTGCGGTACGGCCTTTGCACTTTTAGGGCTGAAGCTTGCAGAAAAACAGAAAATCATGGCAAATGCATCGATAGCAAAATAGCTATTTTTCATGTATTATTATATTATAGATTGTATAATTATCAAAAAACACAAATGATAAAAAACAGAATAATAATATATATAAATCATAAGAGCGCGATAATTACGTCGGATAGGGATATGTGTTTCAAAACAGATATATAACATTTTCTGGGGTTATAAGTCCTTATAATACTTATGTATAAATCAATTATATTCTTTGAACGACGCCATGAATCAGACCATACATGCGTTACGGGAGATATGCCCCTGAGTTAGTAACGAAACCGGTAAAACCCGAATGAGCTTTGTTACTGCTCCACCGTTGTAGCAGCCCCGCTCGCAAAACCTCTCCAGAAAATATAAGTGCCTTCATTGAAGCGGTGAAAAATTACGGTTGATATAAATTCGGGCATCGATGAAATGGCCGCATCGGTGCCTTACATAAAATAAAATCTATCGCATTTTTTATTTTACAAGGGGGTTTTAAAGTGATAGATTGGACACGTCTTACTCAGGCGGTGGGCGATCTTGACGAAGAACAGGTGCTGAAAATCTTGAAGGATTTCGTTGCGTCCCATCCCGGGGAAGAAGAAGGTCAGAAAGCTATTGCCGCCTGTCAGGAAGGCATGAAAATTGTAGGAGTTAGGTTTGAATCGGGTGAATATTTTGTGGGCGATTTGATTTTTGCAGGGCTGCTACTCACAGAATCAATAGAAATACTGAAACCGGTAATAGGTAGGGCGAATAGCAAAAAAATAGGGAGCATAGTACTGGGGACAGTGCAGGGTGATCTGCATGACATCGGCAAAAACATATTCAGAAGCATGGCCGAGGCTGCCGGGTTTGAGGTGTACGATTTGGGAATCGATCAGCCGGTGAACCACTTTGTAGAAAAAGTAAAACAAATAAAACCGAACATAGTCGGGATGAGCGGAGTATTGACCCTGGCCATTGAGTCCATGAAAAACACGATAGAGGGGCTTAAGGTTGCGGGACTAAGAGAAGGAGTAAAAATAATAATCGGAGGCAATCCCGTAACAAGAGAGGTATGCGAGTATGTGGGAGCGGACGCATTTACGAACAATGCTGCGGAAGGTGTAAAAATCTGTCAGGAGTGGGTGAAATAACATGACGGATGCAAAGGCGTTACAACAGGAGAGAATAAGCATATATCACGATGTCTACGATAACAAAATCCCCAAGAGAGTCCCGGTCAACATAAGTCTTCCTTTTGAGGTCATAGCCCAGTTTGGCGGTATTAATATAGTAGAAGCCCAGTGGAATCCTGCAATTGTGGAAGAAGCCGTTGACAAGATATGTCAGACAGTATACTCAGATACCTGTTTATTTAGAGGCTCTTTTAGATATCCTTCCTTCTATCAACTCCTAAAATCCCAGTCCTTTGTGATGGCCTCTAATGGGTTCATACAGCATCCTGAGGTAGTTGGAATGCTTCCTGAAGACTATGACTATCTCATCGAAAAACCCTATGACTGTATTCTCGAGAAGATAATCCCGAGGCAGTATAAAGCACTAAAATTGGATGATCCGATAAATAGCGCAATCAGTTTTGCAAAAAGCATTTTAGCATTCAATAGCGACTTTATGCAGGCCAAAATGATAATAGGAAAGATGGTAGAAAAATATGGCTATTATCCTGAGGGATTGTTCGGCGGTGGTTTTACGGAAGCGCCTTTTGACTTCCTGGCCGACCAGTTGAGGAGCTTTAAGGGAATAAGTATGGATATAAGACGAATACCGGAGAAAGTAAAAGAAGCGTGCGATGCCTTGTATCCGATCGTCTTTAAAAAAGGTCTACCGGCAAAAATCACAAATTACAGCCAGGTATTTCTTCCACTGCACATGCCCACATTCATGAGGGAGAAGGATTTTGCCGAACTTTACTGGCCGAGCTTTAAGAGGATGCTGGACGAATACGCATCCATGGGGATTCACAGCTTCATATTCTGTGAACACGATTGGACCAGATACCTTGACTATCTCCAGGATCTCCCCACGGATACAAGAATAATGTTTGAATACGGCGACCCAAAACTTATAAAAGAAAAACTGGGCAAGAAGCATATAATCATAGGTATGTACCCGATTATGAATTTGAAGACCAAAACCAAAGAAGAGTGTGTAGCTGAAGCCAAGAAGTATATTGATATCCTTGCTCCTGGCGGTAAGTATATATTTGGCTTTGATAAGAGTCCACTATTGTTTAGCGATTTTAAATTAGAAAACCTGTGCGCTGTTGCGGAAACTGTAAGAGATTATGGCGTATACAACAATCCGGGCGAGACCGCCGGCATGGCATTCAGGAAAGAAGATTACAAAGCTGAGCCTTCCAGGAAGCTGGAAAGCAAATACTATAAGACCTGGGAAGAGTATAAGGCATTGAATCCCGATGTATCCGATTTCGGGGCTCAAAAAATACAAAGTCTTGAAGAAACAATTTTCCAATACTTGATATACCTTTTGTTATAAGAATTAATAATGTAAGAAGTGGAATGTTATGTTTTTTATAATATTGTTTTTAGTTAAATAACGATAATTTTAGAGGAGTGAAAACTGATGAAAAATATTATTATCGCCTGCCAAACACTGATGGATGAATTGAATCTTGCAATTAATGAAACATGCCGTAAATATCCGGTCATCTGGGTGGATTCGGATTACCATTCGGACCCCAACAGGCTAAAATTAAAGCTCCAGCAGGAAATCGACGGTTTGGCAGACATTGATAACATATTGCTGGCGTACGGATTCTGCGGCAACGCCGTAATAGGTCTGACGGCTTCCACCGCAAATCTTATTTTTCCCAAAACCGACGACTGCATTTCCATGGTCTTGAGTAAGCCGGGAGAGGAATTTCAACGAATGAAGGCCACTTATTTTTTAACCAAAGGCTGGATAGAAAGCCCCAAAAGCTTAATGATGGAGTATTCGAATGCTCTGAAGCGTTATGGGGAAAATAGGGCTAAACGAATATTCCGTGTTATGTTAAAGCATTACAATCAATTAATGATTATAGACACAGGTGCTTATAGGGTGGCGGATTATATTGAAAAAGCGCGGAAAATTGCCGAAATTACCGACTTGGACCTAATTGTAGAAAAGGGCGGTATATGGCTTTTGAAAAAGCTGCTGACCGGCCCTTACGATGACGATTTTTGTTTTGTAAAAAAAGGACAAGAGGTGGATATTTCGCACCTGGGATATCACTACAGCGAACAAACACACCAAAAGTCGAATTTCTTTTAGTATTGAACAAAGTAACGAAAACACAACTTTGATACCGGCTCAGGTACACCGCCGGTATTTCGACAGCACAACTCCTCTGTTGGTTTTCACCTGCCTTCTTCCGTCATCCCATGTCAATTTTTAAGCCATTCATTTCTACCGCAACGCCCATCATTTTCTGATTCATTTTCCCATATTTCTATTCATTATACATCTTCTCCCTGACTCAGGCCACCCTCCCCACCTTTTCGAAAATATTCAATAATATATTTATCGATTTTTTGACTTATTTTCAGGAGAACTTCCTTGCTCATGTTCATATACGCCGCATTATTTAGGATATTTCTTGCTATTTCTATTTTATCTCTTTTGTTGTTCACTCCATTCACTCCCTGTAAAAATAACCACAGACATAATTTTACATTAAATATTGGCTTTTTGCAAATAATTCATATATGCACACAGCAAATTCAGATAGGGTCTAAAGTTAGATAAAGTTAGAAGCAGGGAGTGAACGAAAAGTGAAGAAAAACGTGGATATAGACAACAAGGCAATCGGGAAGAGAATCCGGAGAGAAAGAGAAAAGCTCGGACTTTCGCGGGAAGAGTTTGCAGAAATCCTGGGACTCTCGGACTACTATGTCGGGCAGCTGGAACGGGGAGAGCGGCAGATGAGCCTGCCTGTTTTGGTTAAGATGGCCGTTTGTCTGCATGTATCTTTGGATTACCTTATTTTCGGGAAAACCGCTCATAATGCCTATTATGTATGTGATGCCTGCAAAACTTATGATACCGCCGGCGGCGGTAAAGACACAGAAATGGATGAATTACTCGACAGATGCTCGCCGAAAGAACTGGAGCTGGTCAAAAAACTTATAAAAACCATCCTTCCTTATATGGGCAAAATGTAAGCCAGCCGCCACCGTTAATAAAAATATGCAGTGGTGCAACAGCCCCTGCAGATGTATCTTTTTATGAGGGTTTCTTCACATAAAACCTGCTTTTATGTAATTTCTGGTGTAAAAGTCTGATAAATTTTACATAATTTTAATGCTAATCAATTGAGAACTTACCTCAATTATAAATTAAAACAATAAGAGCCACCTCCCCTCTCTGGTAAAATAAAGATAGCAAACAAAATACTACCGGAGGGAGAAAAAAGATGGCTCGTTACTCAAACGCAAGCACGAAAGGATTCCTTTTAAGATTAAGACGCCTAACAAAAATGCCCGCAAAAAAATCTTAATTATGCAATTGTCTCATAGTTTTTTCGTCAAAATTTTTTCAGCACTCCAATGAACAGAAAAGGATTCCCACCGGGGTTAGCTTAAAAGGATTCCGATAACAGCAGCACTGAGGATGGAAATAAATGTCGAAGAAACAGCGCCTAGGATGAGAGCGCGGGTGCCAATCTTCGTCATTGCATTGAAGGATAGATCAAGACCTAACCCGGCCATGGCGGCGGTCATGATCCAGTTATCAAAAGTTATAAGGCCAGCCGGTCTAAAAGATTCACAGAAAATACGCCCTGGTTATAAACAAAAAAAGAAAGCCTACCGGCTCAGCGAAGAACTTAACGTGCTGCGACCGCAGCGAGAGGCCAAAAACAGGCGCCCAAGGAGAATTGCCGGAAACCGCACCGTAATCTTTTCCAAGTTACAAATAATGATGTTCTTTATCCTCTCGATTTTCCTCCAGAGATATTATAGGTAACGCCGTGAATATAGCTTGCTCTATCTGAAGCCAGGAAACAGACAAGATTTGCTATTTCTTCTAGATTTGCAACTCTGCCCAAAGGAATCGAATTTTGGTAATCATCTTCAAGCTGTTCTGTTTTTAGACCTCTCGTATAAGCCAGTGCCTTTTCATATTCATGAGACCTTAGACCAGTCTTCTCGACAATGCCGGGTGCGATACCAACTACCCTTATCCCGTATTTGCCCAGTTCCTTGGCCCAAGATCTTGTAAAAGCGTACAGCGCAGCTTTTGTTCCAGCATAGCAGCTCTGGCCGGCAGACCCTTCCAATCCGCTTTCGGAACTTACATTAATTATTACACCTTTTTTTCTTATTACCATTTCTCTGGCAACAGCTTGGGCACATAAAAACGCCCCTTTCTGATTTATGTCAACCATCATTTGAAAATCTCTTTCATTCAATTCATAATCGCCTTTTGGGTTTACGGGATCAATCAAGAGTCTGGGTAAATTTATACCGGCATTATTTACCAAAATGTCAATTTTATTGTAAGCCTCCATGGTTTTTTTCACTAAAGCCTCTACGCTGTCTTTAAATCGAATATCAGTAGGTACGTATAGATGCTTATTTGTACCCCCCGGCAACTGAGTTACAACATCATCTGCTTTTGGGTTTATATCAGCTATTACCACGTTACAACCATTTTCCGCAAAAGCAACCGCTATAGCTTTTCCGATTCCGGAAGCCCCTCCTGTAATTATAGCAACTTTATCTTCCAAATTAAGCCACGATTTTTCCATCATTTAAGCCACTCCTACACTTAGTTATTCTTTGTTATTTTTTGTCTACATCCTTTTTTATTCTTATGACATCCCCTTTTTTTATTTCAGGGAGTTCATTACCTTCTACATATAAGCTTCCGGGAAGCTCGGCAATTTCTTTCCCCGTAAAACATATACTTATATGCCCGAGTTCAGCCAGGTTTTTATTTACCAGTTCTCCGACGGCGGTTATTTTGTATGACTTATCATTAATCTCCAGCGTATATCCTGTTTTTATTTCTTCTTTAAGCATATTTTTATTGTGGAGTACGCAATAATTTCTCAATTCCTCGGGCGCGTCATCTTTAAAGAGTATAATTATTTTTTCAGACCTTAATTCATCCATATTTGAACCTTTTTCAGTGACTTCTGTTTCATAAATTGTTTCCATTTTTAACCTCCCATATTACTTTCGTCTGAAATGTCCTTGGCCCATTGAGGCCAAGGACATTTCAGATCTATCTTATTTACTGTAAAGTCCGAAACTTGCCAACCATGCAATAAATACTGTTGTAGGCCCGGTGATGAACCTTGAATAAAGAACCGAAGGAACTCCCACTTCCACTGTTTCCGGTTCGGCTTCTGCAAGCCCCAACCCTACGGGAATGAAATCACAAGCAGCCTGAGAGTTAATAGCAAATAATGCAGGCAAAGCCATTTGAGGTGGAATATTCCCTTTTCCTATTTCAACACCTACTAAAACTCCTATAACCTGAGCGATTACAGCACCGGGGCCTAAAAAAGGCGATAATAACGGGAATGAACAAATCGTTGAAATTAATAATAGACCTGTTATTGATCCTGCAAAGGGTGTGAGGAATTTGGCAAATGCATTACCTATTCCGGACTTTAGAATTATACCTATCAACATGCACACAAACGCCATAAACGGCAGGATTGTTTTTAAAACTGTATCGATGGCGTCACGGCCTGCTTGATAAAGGACTCCTACAAAAGAGCCCATGCCTCTACCTATTTTTACTAATAAATTGCCCTGATTAACTTGTTCGCTTATTTTTCTGGAAGTATCGTATTTCCGGCCGGCAGCAGGCTGTTTCTTATTCTCCGTGACTTTATTTTCAATTACTGTATTTGAATTATCCATTACTCCGTCGTATAATTCTATATCTTTTTCAGTAACACCCGAGACATAAATGTCAGGCTTAATATACTGGGACAGCGGCCCGCTCGGACCCGCCGGTGTTAAGTTAACCGTAGGTATTCTTTTTTGAGGGTAAATACCGCATCTTAATGTTCCGCCACAATCTATCACCACACACGCGATTTCGTCATCAGGTACTTTTTTCTTAAAACCATCTATCAATTCGGCTCCGGATAGCTCTGCAATTTTTACTGCCACCGATGGTGTCGAGCCGCCAGTTATATAAACGACCTTATTCCGTTTTTCATCCGGATTTATTACCAGAGGCCCTCCATAACCACCTGAACCACTCTTTACTATTACAGGTTTATACTCAGGCATTTTGACACCTCCATGGCGACTATATACTTAAAGTTGTTTTTAATTTTATATTTTGTTGCTTCTCAACATAAGAAGTGGTAAAATCGGTAACCCAACCTCTAAAAAAGTTGGTTACCACCCCTACCAAAAAATATCTCAGCGCCAGGTCCGCCGTGGGCAGGCCCAATTGTTGAATACCATTAGCGATTCCGAGAAATACAAAGAGTTCTCCTGGATTTACATGCGGAAACAGACCGTTCAATGTATGACACGAGAATGATGCAGCAGCATAATAACTCGGTTTATATTTCTCTGGCAAGAATTTTCCTAATGACAATGTCATCGGATTGCAGAAAAAGAATGTTCCCACTACCGGTAATACAAGATACCTTAGAAAGATATTACCTGTGCATGCTTTTATGATCTTTTCTACCCTGTTCTGGCCGATTAACCTTATCAAGGCATTCATAGCTACTAGCAGCATAATTAAAGTAGGTACAATTCCTGAAAGCATGTTTACAAATACTTTTCCACCTTCTTGAAACAAACCGATGAACGTCTTCGCAGCATTGGTTAAAATTTCCATAAACAATCCTCCCTAAATTTTTAGCTTTATTTTACTGTTTTTGTATCATTTAAATCTTGTCATAATTATCTCACCTCCATAATTTTCAGCAGATTTTTATGGCACAAAGTAATAGTTTTGCCATTATAAGGCAGTATTCATACCCAAACTATTTTTTAAATTACATATAGCGTTTTCCAAAGCTTTTTGGGTTAACTTATCGAAACATTTAAATTTGTTTCTATCAAATTGGAGTAAATTTTCATTTTCCAATTCTTTGAGGTCTTTCATTCTTGCAAATACCGAAATCCCCATCATTCGTTCAGCTCTAATAACATTACATTTATCATCTATAGCCAAAAGCAAAACCACTCCGGCGAATACGCCGCCCCGGCTTTTTCCGATTATAACTTTGCCTAATTTTCTTAACGTATGAAAACGCTCGTTAAAATGTTTTACTTGTCGATATGTTAATAAGCTTTGGAAAACCCAGGAAATTCCAAGTAGTGCAATAATATAATAAATCAATAAAATCCCTCTCTTTTATTAGGAATATAAAAAGGGCTGAAATAATTCAGCCCATGGCTCGAAAAACTGAGGTTAGAATACAAATCGATTTTAATTTATGGGGTACTTTTTCTCAACATCACTTTTTTCATCGTTGTTTATTTTTTCTATTCTAATGATAAACGTATCTTTTTTGCCCTTAACAATAACTTTATCATAGTTAAACAAATTATATATTTTATGGCCCGGCGTCAGTTGAATCACATTATCCACTGATCACCCTCCCCTGACTTATCTTCGTTCAATTCCAATATAAGGCGCGCAGTCGTTTCATTTGTAATTAAAACATTAATAAACCTTCCACGTAAAGCCCCAAGTATAGATGATGCTTTTTCTGCAGACTCCGCTACGCCTACGGAAAACTTTACGTTTCTTAATTTTTCCAATTCTATAGATATTGTCCTGTCATCTAAATAAGATTTTATAATGTTGCCTCTTATATCGTAAAATCTAGAACATATATCTCCCACCGCGTTTTTTTCCTTTAAATATTCTATGTCGTCAGTTCCAAAATATCCTGACCATATTAAGTTGGAAGACTTTAAAGGCGCCCCTATCCCGACTACGGCCACATCGACTTTATCCCATAATTCAACTATTTTTTTTATATTTTTATCCTGTATTAATGTATCTTTAATTTTTTTATCAGCAGTTACGGCCGGTGCATATAAGTAAATAGCTTGCGCTTTAAAAGCTGTGGCAATCTTTGAACAGATAGTATTTACATGATATTCGCTTTCCAGATTTCCGGGTCCACCAACAAGTGGAATTACGGTAACAGGAACAGCCTTACAATCTGCTTCCACCAGTGCATTTGCGATAGCCGCCATAGTGGTGCCCCACGCACAGCCTATGACAAGACCTTCTCTAACAATTCTTTTAATAAGTTCCGCTGCTGCAATACCCAACTTTTTTTTTGCCATTATTTCTGTTTGACTGTAAGCAGAAGGCACTACACATACTTCTTTAAGGTCAAATATTTTTTCGAGTTCATTTTCTAATTCAACACATTCGTTATATTCATTGCTTATAGTGATATTTACAATGCCTTCTTCTCTTGCTTTTTTCAAAAGTTTGCTTATAGTAGTTCTGTGTAAATTCAATTTATTTGCTATTTCCAATTGGTTCATATTTTCAAGATAATACATTCGAGCAACTTTAACTAATACTCTTGTCTCGCTCCAATTAAGCATTGTATTACCCCGTCACATTTGTGATTTATATATAACATATGTGTTTTACATGGTATATAATTCGATATTAATCATGAAATTCCTGCTTAAAATAAAAATTTTTTTATTTTGCTCTCCACATCCGCAAATTGCATTGCAACAACTGTTATTTGCCTGAGTTTCACAACACCCCATAATAATAAAAACCTCCATCCATAAAAATTAGCTTCACTTTTATAGACGGAGATTTTTTAGAAAGGACGCAAACTACTTATGTGATTCAGCAATATTTGCAGCTGTTTTCTTTATGCTGGTATTCAATAATATTCTCATATGCATCAAATTGAAATTTACAACACTCAAAAAACTTTTCTTTTAACATGGTTTTCCCGCGCTGAACTCTCGACTTAGCCCCTGATAGTGACATGCCGAGTTTTTGGGCCAATTCTTTTTGAGTCAAACCGCCCAACTCCGTCAGGATAACCGCCTGCTTATATTTATCCGGAAGGCGCATATATCCTGTCGTTGTCCTTTATCCGGTCCATATTAGTTAATATTTTTAAAAATACATCCTGCAATATATCTTCCGCATCCTGCTCATTCCCAACTTTTTTGCAGATAAAAGTTTTCAGGTCTGAGCTTAATTCTTTCCATAAAGCACAGACATCATTCTTAATGGTGCATACCCCCCTTAAGATGCAGTTCAAGCCTCATGTAGTTTTAAGGAAAGCTTTTGTCAATTCAAAAAAACCTTTCCCTTTCTGCTAATCCGCATAAAATAATCATGGGATTTTATGGGAGGGAACAAAGTTTTTCTCTAAATTAGTATTATTTTTCCTATTATTTCCCAAATACATCATTAATTTGTGTCAAAAAAGTTGGTCTGAACGGGTAGGGTCAAGGATTAAGGTAAGGATTAAAAATATGATATACCATCAGTTTTTATAATTTCCAATAGCCAAGTCATAAACATTTTATTGCTTTTATTTACCCTGACTTATAAATTGGATGGTGCTTTGCTTTTTTATTTATCAATTATTACATAAGTGCCGGCTATTTTATCGTGTAAAGTTTGTCTATTCTTATCCCATAACATGATTATATAACCGCCAAAAAAGAGTATCTGAGATAGAATTGTACAAATAAATCGCAATATACTTTCTTTCCAGCCTACCGGCTTTAAATCCGATCTTACGATTTTAAGCCCGAAAAACATCTTGCCCGGCGTTTTACCGGCCATAGAAATAAAAACTATAAAATACAACGCGCATATTATAAGATTTAAAAATGGCGCTATTTGGGGAAATGCAGATTTTATAATGTACATGGGCACTGAAAGTATGATACCGTCCACTATAAATGCGGAAAATCTAAGCCAGAAACCTGCAGGTTCAAAAGCTTTCAATTCATTGGCACCTCCTCCAGAAACACCTTTTTTCTGTCGCCGAACATAATATTCATTTATTTTAGCAATTTCTATAATAAGGGCAGAGGTATACATACCACTGCCCCCTAAATATTCCAATATCAATCATTTTCATCTTTTTTATACTGCCTTTTGCTCGGTCCGTGAAATGATGTCTTCCTGCGTGGTGGGATCAAGAGTGACAAACTGAGCACAATATCCGGCCACTCTGACTATTAAATCCCTATATTTTTCAGGTTCTCTCTGAGCTGCTCTCAATACCTCTGATGAAACTATATTGAACTGGATATGCCACAGCTTTAATGCCACAAAAGTCCTAAGCAGCTCTGCAAACCGCTTTAGTCTTTCTTTGCCCTCCAGCAGTTCCGGAGAAAATTTCTGATTCAATAGGTTACCCCCGGTTATAAGAATGGTGGGTAACTTTGAAACGGATTTTAATACAGCTGTGGGGCCCTTTTTATCGGTACCCTGCGCTGGAGATGCCCCTTCGGCCGCAGGCATCCATGCTTTTCTTCCATCCGGGGTGGCTCCTACTACTGCTCCCATAGGTACATTGGATGATATAGCCGATGTGCCGGGATAATAAATACCTCCTATGGGCCCCCTGCCGAATCTAGTATTCTTATATTTCACTATTTCTTTAACATAAGTATTAAAAGCTTTTACAGCCAGATCATCTACATAATCGTCATCATTGCCGTACTTGGGCGCAGCCAGGAGTTTTTTACGGATCTCCAATCCTTCTTCAGATTCGAAATTTTCTTCCATTGCCTTTATCAATTTATCAGCTGCGATTGTTTTTTCTTCGAATACCAATTTCTTAATAGCAGCCATTGAATTCGCTACGTTGGCTATTCCGACCTGCAGGCCGCTCACCATATCGTATACGGCTCCACCTTCTTTTACAGTTTTGCCACGTTTTATACAATCATTTACCAGTGCAGATGTAAATATGTCAGGTACCAGTTTTTCCAAATTTATGTCAGCCACATGGTCCAGGATTATAGATAGCTTTGTATAATACTGCATCTGTTTTTCCCACTGCTGCCAGAACTCCTCAAACGATTGTACTTCAGTCAATGACTTGGTTCGAAGGAGCCAGTATCCTGTTCTCGGATCTTTGCCGCCGTATACAGTCATTTCCAGTACTTTTATCATGTTCAAAAAGCTCATACCAGTACAGCGGTATCCCCATTTGCCCGGCACAGCCACTTCTATGCAGCCCACCATGGAATAATTATAAGCATCGTCATGGGATACTCCTCGATTCAACAAGGATGGGATTATGACCTCATCGTTTTTAAAAGCCGGCATTCCAAAACCCATTTTGAGCACTTCTATGCATTTTTGCAAAAATTTTTCAGGAGTATTGGCATGAAGTCTTACAGAAAGGTTTGGTTGAGTTAATCTGGTTCCTGTGATAGATTCAAGAATAAGATACGACAGATCATTGGTAGCATCCTTACCTTCTTTTGTTTGGCCGCCGATAGTTACATTTTGATATGTGGGGTATCCAGCACCATAACCAGCATGGGATGTGGGTCTTATTTTAATGATTGAAAAAAGTTTAATCCACAGACACTCCAGAAGTTCCCTGGCAAATTCTCGAGTGATAATATTGTTTTTAATATCATGTTCATAATATGGATATAAATACTGGTCCAGTCTCCCCAGGGAAACAGAGTGACCGTTGCTTTCTATCTGTTGAATAAGATGGATAAACCATATGGATTGCACTGCTTCGTAAAAACTTGATGCAGGATATTCTGGTACACGTTCACAATTCCTGGCTATCTGTTCTAATTCATGTACTCGTGCAGGATTCTGTTCCTTTTTTGCTAATTCCTTTGCCAGTTCGGAGAATCTATGAGCAAATTTTATAGCGCTTTTTATACTTATAATTACGGATTCTAAGAAAGCCTTCTTTCTCAAGGCATCGTTTTCCGAAAGGTCCAGTGCAGAAAGGGAATCCTGCGCTTCTTTAAGAATACCTTTTAATCCGATCTTTAAAACCTTCTCGTAATCCACCACTATATGTCCGTCTCCTGATGTCATGTTTCCATCGCCGTGAATAGCTTTTATGGTCGAGGCGATTTTCACTTCTTCCGGCATAGAGGCCATACAGTGGTCATAGAGAGTTTTACCTTTCCAATACTTGATTCCAGTGTAAAAACTCCCCCTTTTCCCCAATCCATATTTAACCAAATACGGCTTGAAAAATAAAAACTAAC
>NZ_JBJYKD010000044.1:0-16487 GCF_049310025.1 Thermorhabdus hydrogeniformans
CAGCTTTCTAATTACGCTTCCTTGCTTTTTGACATCTCTTCTTTGCCCTGGGATAACCTGCCCAGAAATAAAATGCTATTGAACGAAACTATGGCACATTACAGGTGAAGGTTGGATTTTTAAATTTTCCAATCAAGAATATTTGCCTGCCCGCTATGATTCTTTTCATACCGGAGCGTTCTTTTTTAATAAGTTTACATAAGATATATTATCGGACGTTAAATCGTAATATAAATCCTTCAATAGAATCCAGGACTCGAACCCGCAACCAACGGTTTTTGTTTTTATTATTTTTCCTCATTGACAATATCAATATCTGGATTTAATTTTGAGCCCGTTGTCTCGTTTTTATCGCTTTCCTCGCCTGAATCATCTATTGACAGTAATTGGAAAAAGCACATGGGCAGCACGTCGTTAGAGAATTGAGGCTGATCCTCTCTTTTCATCCAGGGGATTTTGGAGATCATGGTATTCCTCCTTTTATTTTTGCCTTTTGACGGCCTTGATGAACTTATTGTTTGCATTTTGAGCAATTTTTATAATTAACAAAACAAGTGTTTAAAAAGTGCGGCACATGTGATATAATACAAAATAAAAAAACTGGAGTGATAAGATAATATGAGCGATAATATGTACCACGATTTAACCCCCAGGCAAAAGCAGATTTTAAATTACATATATGATTATTATAGAGCCAACGGCTATCCTCCCTCTGTAAGAGAAATATGTGCCGCAACAGGCCTGAAATCCACGGCCACTGTTCATGCATATCTTGTTCAGTTGGAAAAAAAGGGGTATCTCAGCCGAAATCCCCAAAAACCCAGGGCTATAGATTTAATGAATAGAAAGATGATTGACAGGGATACCGTAAAAGTGCCGCTGGTGGGTAAAGTTACCGCCGGCCAGCCCATACTGGCTCAGGAAAATATAGAAACCACTTTTATCCTGCCCAAAGAAATGGTGCCCGATACCGGGGCGTTCATGCTTTCAGTCAAAGGCGACAGCATGATTGAGGCTGGTATTTTGGACGGTGACTACGTCATCGTTAAATCTACCGATACCGCGGAGAATGGCGATATAGTGGTTGCTTTAATCGGCGATGAAGCGACGGTAAAGAGATTTTATAAAGAGCGGGACCATATCCGCCTGCAGCCTGAAAATCGGTTTATGCAACCTATTATTGTCAGGGACTTGAAGATACTGGGCAAAGTGGTTGGTTTATTCAGGAAGATTAAGTAGACCCCGGTCCAGCAATTCCTGTACGGCTCTCATTATCCCAAGTTTGACGTGTGAAAAATTGATGCCTCCCTGGATATATGCCACATAAGGTTCTTTAATGGGGGCGTCCACGCTCAATTCTATGGAAGAGCCCTGTATAAAACTTCCACCGGCCATAATGACCTTGTGGTCATAGCCGGGCATATCCCACGGTTCGGGAATTAGCTGGGAGTCTACGGGCCCCGCTTTTTGCAGACCACGGCAAAAGTTTATCAATAAATCTTTATCTCCAAGGATTACGGCGGTAACTATATCGCCTCTTTTTTCGTTAAATCTTGGAAAAACTTTAAACCCCGCTCGCTCCAAAAACCTGGCCGTAAAGACTGCACCTTTAAGAGCCTCGCCCACCACAAGAGGTGCAAAAAAAAGCCCCTGCAGAATTAACCGGTTTGTGGAAATAGAGGGACCGCAGTTTTTCCCCAGCCCCGGAGCAGAAAGTCTGTATGCACACTGGCGCACGAGGTCCTTTTTCCCCACCACGTAGCCCCCCGTCGGAGAAATGCCCCCGCCGGGGTTTTTTATAAGAGATCCGGCGCATAAATCGGCTCCGGCTTCAATAGGCTCCTTAAAGTCTACAAATTCTCCATAACAATTGTCCACCAGACAGATGATATCTTTTTTTAAGCATTTTATGTATTTTATAAGATCCTCTATCTCGCCTACGGTCAGAGCAGGCCGCAGGCCGTATCCCCTGGACCTCTGTATCAAAACCATTTTTGTGTTCTTTTTTATACTTTTGGCAATGGCCTCATAATCGGGTTTGTTCTCTTTTAATTTTACTTCGGAATACATTATATTGAAATCTTTTAAAGAACCGCAATTGTCTCCCAGTATTACATCTTTTAAAGTGTCGTAGGGTGTTCCTGTAACGCTTAAGAGCTCCTCGTATGGCCTTAAAACCCCGAAGAGACAGAGGGTAATGGCGTGGGTTCCGGATATGATCTGGGGCCTTACAAGGGCGTCCTCGGCGTTGAAAACGTTTCTGTAAACCTCCTCAACGGTTTCCCTGCCCAAATCGTTGTAACCATATCCTGTGGAATCCACCAGGTGAAAGTCACTGAGATTGGCTTTTTTCATGGCGGCTATAACTTTTAGCTGGTTGCATTCCGCCAGTTCTTGTACGCTTTTAAGATGCGGTTCAATTTCCACCATTACCTCCCGCGCGATATTAATAATTTTATCTTGTATAGAAAAATGTTCCTTTAAGATTTTTAGTGTGCGATTGTAATTCACAAACTAACCCCTTTTCTATCTTTTTATTCCATTGAAATTTTATCACAGCCGGCATCATCGTTCAACTTTCGACCGCAGATGGGGCAGTAAGCAGTTTCGAGCATTTTTTCACGAAATATGAGTGGTGACAGGGCAAGGCCCGCTTCAAGCCCTTCTTTTTTTCCTATCCTCCTGCCCGTGGCATAACCCCCCAGGAATATCCCGAGTTCCAGTATCAACCATAAAAGCATCGTATTAAGCCACATGTTTCCAAACCTTCCCCTGCATTTTTTTTAATTTTAGAGTTCGAATTGACAATATATTTATTATGTAAACAATAATCGGCATGAATATAATTGACGCCAAAGCCTTTACATAATCAAAATAGATGGATGCAAGAAAAAACATAGCGGCAAGTATCAGGCATTCCATTTTGCCCAGGATAAAAGCCCAGTTTTTTTTAGAGACTATGTCCTTAGAAAAATCGAGGTAGTCGTCCAACAGCTGTATGACCGCCATAACAAATAGGGATGAAAGCATGTCACTACTGCCCAGCATAAATAAACCAAACACAAGACCTATGATGGATTCCTGGTAGCCATACAGACCCGAAGGCATTTTTGCGGTAACATTGTTGGCCATACCCAGAGTGAAACTGGCAAGAAAAAGGCTGGCAGATGTTTTTACGTCAAAAACGCACCCCAAAGAAAAAACGAACAAAACATACGTCACTATCCCGTTGCCAATTATGGCGGCAAGGCTGCTTTTATTTAGCATACTGTCAATGTCCTGATCTACATGGTCATCCATTAGTTTTATGGCTATTCCCGTCAAAAAAATACTCAAGACTTTTTTTACGATATAGTTAGACATTGTGGGCCACAAAAGTCTTCACCTCTTTAAAGCCCGTCTTGTATAAGGCCGATATGGGGATTATAAAATGCCCCGAAAACTCTTCGCGTATTTTTTTTAACCCTTCTTCTGCTCCCGGCAGATCCATTTTATTCGCCAGGATTACGTATCCCCTTTTGAGCTGAGCGAATTGCGCTATTTGATAATCCACTTCCCCCATGGCGCTGGGCAAATCCATTTGTTTAGCGGCTGGAGCGTCGACAATGTGAAGTATAAGGTCCGATTCCCGTATAACCGACAGGGTCTGGGAAATAGCCTTACGCACATTGACGTCCGGATGGATGCCGTCAATTAAACCGGTGGTATCAACCAGTTGAATTTTTTTTTTGCCTTTGCCCATGGGGATATCAATAACTATTGCCTGCATACAGCGGGTTTTATGAGTTTTACCATCCACCAGTTGAGTCATGGCACTCCTGAAATTTAACCTTTTCCTCTCTTTTTTGCCATCATACCCGGTAAATTCTATATCCAGGGATTTCGATCCCAAAAAGTCCGCAAAGTTCAGGAAAAAGACAGTCTTCCCCACATTGGTCTTCCCTATTATTGCACATTTTTTCAATTATCCTCCACCTCCGAAATATCTTCGGGTTTGATGTACATCAAATCCTCCCTGGAGATTTTCCTCTGATTTACCAGGCGAAGCGCCTGCCGCCTGATGGCCTTTTCTATCATGTTCCTCACCAGCCGGGCGTTACCCATTTTGTCGTAATAGGCGCTGTTTTTGCTGTTTAATAAAATTTTTTCAAATTTTAAGAGGGCGTCTCCGGTAAATTTGTACTCCCTCTTTTCAGCCATCATTTTGGCGATCTGCATCAATTCATCGACACTGTAATCGTTAAATTCCATTCTTATTGGAAACCGTGATCTGAGGCCCGGGTTTGTTTGCAAGAACCATTCCATCTCGTCTTTATATCCCGCTAATATTACTATCAGATCATCTTTATGGTCCTCCATGGCTTTAACAAGGGTATCTATGGCCTCCTTTCCAAAATCTTTTTCTCCTCCCCTTGCTAAAGAATATGCTTCATCGATAAACAATATCCCACCCAAAGCCCGCCTTATTTGTTCCCTGGTTTTCTGGGCCGTATGGCCGATGTATTCACCCACCAGGTCTGCTCGCTCCACCTCGATGGTATGACCCTTTTGCAGAATCTTCATATGCTTGAACATTTTTCCCAGCAGTCTTGCTACGGTTGTCTTGCCTGTTCCCGGGTTGCCTTTAAAAATCATATGGAGTACCTGGGGTTCTGCCAGAAGTTTTTCCTCCTGCCTCATTTTTTGGATTTCCACGTAAGCTTGAAGTTCTTTTACAAGATGCTTCACTTTTGTGAGTCCTACCAGATCGTCCAGTTCTTTCATCACATCTTCCAATTTTTCCTCTTCATTTATCTTTGATATGCTTTGAATTTTACAGTTATCCAGTTCCCTGAACATGGTAAAGGCTTCGGCGGGAGTTATCAGACCATTGGTTAGCATTTCTATTACTTGATGGGGGTTATGTATTTCATTTTTTATTTTATTGCTCATTAATACCACCCCAAAAAAACTCTATACCAATTTATTATATGCGGCCAGGTCAAGAATGGCTCCAAAAAAAAAGCTCCCAGGGATTTTTCCCCGGGCGCTTGAAGCCATTTCCAAATTTTATTCTGCTTCTTCGGTCTTTTTCTGTTCCGTTGCTACATTTGCTACATTCAGGTTAAATGTCACCGGCTTGAAAGGAGATATAGTAGAAACAGCATGCTTGTATACCAGCTGCTGTTTGCCGTCGGAATCGAGAACGATAGTAAAATTGTCAAAGCCACGTACATGGCCTTTTAGCTGAAAGCCATTTATCAGGTAAATTGTTACAGGAATGTTTTCCTTTCTAACCTGATTTAAAAAGCTGTCCTGAAGATTAATTTGAGCTTTTGTCATCATTCGTCCCCCTTAATTTATTGTTTACATTTATATTCTAGGAATTTTTTAATTTTCCTTCCACCGTTTTAATAATATTTTCTATAATTTTTTTCTTGCCCTCTTTTGACACATCCAGCCAGATTATGTTTTTATCCCGCAAAAACCACGTGTACTGCCTTTTGGCATAGCGTCTAGTGTCCCGGGCTATCAGGTAAACGGCTTCCTCCAATGAGATTTTGCCATCCAGATAATCTATTATCTGACGGTAACCAAGGGCCTGCATCGAATTTAACTCCCTGGAATACCCCATATCCAGAAGTTTTTTAACCTCTTCCACCAGACCGCTTTTTATCATCATTACTACTCTTTCGTTTATGCGCCGGTATAATTCTTCCCTGGGCCTTGTCAATCCGAACATGATCAAATTATATGGGCTTTTCTGCTTTTTTGTCATTTCTTCATAATACGAAAAGGGTTTACCTGTTTTTATGCAAACCTCAAGCGCTCTGATAACTCTTCTCAGGTTATTGGGGTGAATTTTCTCCGCGGCCTGAGGGTCAAATTTTTTGAGTTTGTTGTATAAAAAATCATTACCGTATTCTTCAGCCTGTTTTTTTAGCTGCCGTCTCAGCGCTTCGTCTTTATCAAATTCGGAAAAGGTGTAATTGTAGCATACCGCATTTACATAAAGCCCCGTCCCTCCCGATAATATAGGTGTCTTGCCGTGATTATGGATAGCTTCTATACATTTTTTTGCCATTGTCTGGTAGTCTGCTACGCTGAATTCCTCATCGGGATCTATTACATCAATCATGTGGTGTTTGATACCCTTTTGTTCTTCTCTGGAAGGTTTTGCTGTACCTATGTCCATGTACCTGTAAACCTGCATGGAATCTGCCGAAATTATTTCCGCATCCAGTTTTTTTGCCACTTCTATGGCTATTTCAGTTTTTCCCACGGCCGTCGGACCCACGATAACCACCAGTTCGTTTCCGGCCATACTCACTGCACCCTCTTGAATTTTACTTCCAATTCATGCAGAGTTACGGATATGATTGTAGGTCTTCCGTGGGGGCATGTATAGGGATTTTCCAGTTCCTCCAGCTGAGACAGCAGCTGCGCCATCTCCTCAAAGGAGAGGGCGTCCCCCGCCTTTATGGCGGTGTGGCATGCCATAGAAGCTATAAATCTTTCTTTCGGCTGCAGAGCGGCGAATTCTTCGCCCTTTAACCGGTCCAGGACCTCACGCAGCACCTCCGGGTCTGCCGGCCTATTAAAGAAGTAAGGAACGGACCTTACTAGCACGGTATCCCTTCCAAAAATTGATATATCAAATCCCATATTCTTTATATCCTCTTGGTGTTCCTCTATAAAGGCCATATCCTGTAATGGGAGTTGCAAAGTACATGGTGAAATTAAGGTCTGGGATGCGGGGCGCCGATTAAACCTGTTTGAATAAAGTTCAAAAAGGATTCTCTCATGCGCCGCATGCTGGTCTACCAGATAGAATTTTTCCTCCCCCTGGGCCACTATGTATGTGCCAAACAGCTGGCCCAATATCTTCACAATACCTAACAATCCATTCTTACGGGGCTCGACCTTTGGGGTTTCAAAAACGGTTTCTTTAACAACAGGGGGATTTTCACGTAATTTCGCCGGGAAAGTTTCTGTTTTTTTATTTATTTTGTCGCCTTTATTGGTAAAATATTCATCTTTTAGTAAAGTTTCATTTTGGTATTCCACTTTAGCCGAACAGACAGATTTGTACTGCGGCGGTACGCTTAAAGTTTCTTTCGGAATTAAGATATTGCTTTTCAGCCCTTCCGCTACCGCACTATACAGTGCCTGTTGCACTTCATTCTCCCTCTGAAACTTTATTTCCGTCTTTGAAGGATGGACATTTACATCTATTAGGGAACTTTCTATGTCTATAAAAACCGAGGCTATAGGGAATCTGCCTACCGGCAGCAGGGTCTTATAAGCCCTTTCCAGCGAAAAAGAAAGCCCCCTATCTTTTACAAAACGGCGGTTCACAAAAAAAATTTCACCTGTTCGGTTACCCCTGCTAAACCGGGGAGGCGATATGAATCCAAATACCCTTCCCGAGCCAAAGGGTTTTTCAACGTGGATCATATGCCTGGCCAGTTCTACGCCGTAGGCTTTTGCCAGGACTTCCCTGTAATCTCCACTGCCACTGGTATAAAAGATCTCTTTTCCGTCATTTATCAAACGGAAAGAAATTTCGGGATTTCCGATGGCCAGTTTTATAACAAGGTCTGTTATGTAAGAAGACTCCTGACTGTCAGTATTTAAAAACTTTAGACGTGCTGGCGTATTGAAGAACAGATTTTTCACCTCAATTATACAGCCGTTATTGGCCGTGGCTTCCTCCAGACTCTTAATGACGCCCCCTTCTAATTCGCACCTTGTGCCCAGCGTTTCCGAGCAGGTTTTTGTAAGCATTACCACCTGTGCGACAGCGGCTATGCTGGGGAGGGCTTCCCCGCGGAAGCCCAGGGTTTTTATATTAAAAATGTCCTCCATCCTGGCTATCTTACTGGTGGCGTGCCGTTCAAAAGCCAGTCTGACGTCTTCTCTTGCTATGCCTTCGCCATCGTCGATAACTTTTATGAGCTTTTTACCGCCTTTTTTAATCTCTATGGTTACATGCTTGCTGCCCGCGTCCAGGGAGTTCTCGACCAGCTCCTTGACCACCGAGGCCGGCCTTTCAACAACTTCTCCCGCGGCAATCTTTGAAGAAATGCTTTCATTTAGTACCGTTATTTTCCCCATAGACGCTTCTCCCTAATTTAACTTTTGTTTTATGGAAAAAAGAAAATTCAAGGCTTCTAGAGGAGTGATAGTATTGATATCCAGGGCTTTTATCTTTGAGATAACTTCCTGTTCCTTCAAATTATCCAAATTGATCTGGCTGTCTTCCTGAATTTTGTCTTTTGTTGCCGCCACGTCGGCATTCACGACGGCTCCTTTTTGCCCGCTTTCAAGCCCCTGGAGGATTTCCCTTGCCCTGTTGACAACGACTTTCGGCAGGCCCGCCAGCTTTGCCACCTGTATGCCGTAGCTTTTATCCGCTTCGCCTGCGACAATTTTTCTCAGGAAGATTATATCTTCTCCCTTTTCCTTTACTGTTATTTTATAGTTCTTAACCCCTTTAAGGTTTTTTAAGGCTGTGAGTTCATGGTAATGAGTGGCAAAAAGAGTCTTGGCGCCGACATTCTTTTGAATGTATTCCACCACAGCCCAGGCAATGCTTAAGCCGTCAAAAGTGCTGGTGCCCCTGCCCACTTCGTCAAGGATTAAAAGGCTTTTGTTGGTGGCGTTTTTTAAAATGTATGCCATTTCCGACATTTCTACCATAAAAGTGCTCTGACCCGAAGCCAGGTTATCGGAAGCGCCTATACGCGTAAATATTTTATCGACAAGTCCTATCTCGGCTTTTTTAGCCGGAACGAAACACCCCATCTGAGCCATAAGGACAATCAGGGCAACCTGCCTCATGTATGTGGACTTACCGGCCATGTTGGGGCCTGTAATGATGGATATCATAGAATCACGGCAATTGATATGAGTATCGTTGGGGATGAAGAGTTCTCCTTTTTGAGACTGTTCTACTACAGGATGGCGCCCCTCCAAGATGTTTATTTCATCTTTTAATGTGACTTCCGGCTTTACATAGTTATTTTTTGAAGAAACTTCCGCCAGGGACAGCAGTGCATCCAGCACAGAAATGCTTTCAGCGGTTTGCTTCATTCGGGGTATGTGTCTTATCAATTCTTGTCTTATTTCGCAAAAGACCCGGTATTCGAGATCCAGCAATTTTTCCTCGGCGTTTAATATGAGATATTCATATTCTTTCAATTCTTCTGTTATGTAGCGTTCACCATTGGCCAGGGTCTGTTTGCGTATGTAATTTTCCGGCACCATGGAAAGATTTGATTTTGTTACCTCTATATAGTATCCGAATACCTTGTTAAATCCCACTTTCAAGGATTTTATGCCGGTCTTTTCCCGCTCCTTTTTTTCCAATTCGGCTATCCATGTCTTACCTTCTTTTGAGGCTTTTCTCAATTTGTCAATTTCGCCGTTGTATCCTTCCTTTATTATCCCGCCTTCTTTAACGGAAAGTGGCGGATCTTCGTCGATTGATTTTTCCAGCAGCATAAATATATCTTGCAGGGGGTCTATATTATCTTTCAAGGTTTTAAGCAGCTTGGACTTGCACTGGTTTAAAATGCTTTTTATTTGAGGAAAATTCTTTATTGTATTTTTTATTGTCAACAGGTCTCTGGCGTTAATATTTCCGCAAACCAGTTTACCGGTTAATCGCTCTAAATCGTAAACGTTTTTTAACTGCTGTTTTAAATCTTCTCTTAGAAAAAAGTTGTTGTAAAGTTCCTCTACTGCATCCAGTCTTTCACTTATTTTTATGATGTCTATTAAAGGCTGCTCAATCCATTTCCTTAGAATCCTGGCTCCCATTGAAGTCTGGGTTTTGTCCAGCACCCATAGAAGGGTTCCGGCTTTTTTGCCATCTTTAAGAGATTCGGTTAATTCCAGATTTTTCCGACTGGAAAGATCCAAAATCATGTAATCGCGAGTTTCATAGTACCTGATAGAATTAATATGGTAAAGGGTCGATTTTTGAGTCTCATTTAAATAATTAAGACAGGCTCCGGAAGCTATTAAGGCATATTTTTTATCCAGGATTTCTTCCAGTCGTTCTTCACCCAGCTGGGATATTAACACATCCCGGGCCTTTTTTTCGAAAAAGTAATCATCTTCTTTTAACGTGAGATACGTCATGAAATTATCGCTGAGTTTCTTTTTTAAAAAATCATCTGTCAGGACGTGGTTATTCACAAGGCATTCCCGGGGAGACAGTTTCCCTATCTCATTTAATAACTCCTGATAAGGATGGGAAGATTTTAATTCCGTAGTTAAAAACTCTCCTGTCATTAAATCAATGAAGGATATACCAAAATTATCCCCATCCCTGAATATGCAGCAGAGGAAGTTGTTTTTTTCCTCTTCCAGGGCGTTTAAATCGGTAATAGTTCCGGGTGTGACTATTTTGACAACATCTCGCTTCACAAGATCTTTGGCGAGCTTGGGGTCTTCCACCTGTTCACAAATGACCACTTTATAGCCTTTGGAGATAAGCTTTGCGATATACTGGTCTGCGGCGTGGTATGGGACGCCCGCCATGGGAACTCTATTTTCCGGGTCTCTGGAAGTCAGGGCAATTTCCAGCTCCCTGGAGCCTATTTCGGCGTCTTCAAAAAACATCTCATAAAAATCGCCCAGCCGGAAAAATACTATATAATCCCTGTATTTGTTTTTTATTTCTTTATACTGTTTTATCATCGGTGTATCCATGTTTGTCGTTGAAAACTCCCTCCAGACATTTGATGACGGTTTTCCAAGCCTTCCAAAATACCCGCAGCCGTCTGCAGGAGTTTTTTTGGTTTAGTTTATTTTTCGATTCGGCCGATTAACGACCAGGTATGGGGTTCCGTGATTTTCACATTCACGAATTTGCCTATTAAGTCTTTAGAACCTTCAAAATTGACCACTTTGTTGGAACGGGTCCTTCCTGTGAGTCTGTTGATATTCCCTTTACTTATTCCTTCAACCAGAACTTCGAGGGTTTTACCTTTAAGCAACATATTCTTCTTTGCGCTTATGGCATCCTGGACCCGCATCAGTCTCTCAAGGCGGTCCTTTTTCACTTCTTCATCCACCTGGTCTTCCATTTCAGCCGCAGGAGTGCCTTTCCGCTTCGAGTACATAAAGGTGTAAGCCGAATCAAATTCCACCCTTCTAACAAGGTCGATGGTCTCCATGAAGTCCTCTTCTGTTTCTCCTGGAAACCCCACGATAATGTCGGTGGTTATGGAAATGTCGGGAATTGCTTCTCTCAACTTTTTCACAAGATCCATGTAATGCTCCCGGGTATATTTTCTGTTCATGTTTTTCAGGACGCGGTTGCTTCCCGCCTGGACCGGTAGGTGTATGTGCTCGCAAACCTTATCGCATTCCTTCATGGCCAAAATAAGCTCATCGGACAGATCCTTGGGATGAGAGGTAGTAAACCTGATGCGCTCTATTCCTTCTATGGCATTCACTCTCCTCAGGAGCTCCGGAAAAGTAATCGGTTCGTCCAGATCTTTGCCGTAGGAATTGACATTTTGTCCCAGTAGATTTATTTCTACAAACCCTTCTCTGGCGAGGCCATTTATTTCCGCTATTATGTCTTGCGGTCTGCGGCTCTTTTCTCTGCCCCTTACATAGGGAACGATACAGTAACTACAATAATTGTTGCAGCCGTATGTTATCGTAACCCATGCCTTTATTTTATCATCCCTGATCATTGGCAGATTCTCCTCGATATCCGAGGTTTCTCGGGCGATTTCAACCACCGGCGAACTGGCCTGGCGGGCGTTTTCAATCAATTCAGGCAGCTTGTGAACGTTATGAATGCCGAACAACAGGTCCACATAAGGGAGGTTTTCCGATATATGTTCTACAACATGGGGCTGCTGTATCATGCAACCGGATACGGCCAAAATCAGGTTGGGATTTTTTTGTTTGAGCTGCTTCAATTGAGCTATCCGCCCATAGACCTTTCTTTCCGCATTTTCACGCACACAACACGTGTTTAAAATGATGATATCAGCTTCTTTTAAAGAATCGGCTGGGCAGTATCCTAGCTTCTGGAGTACCCCTGAAATTACTTCGCTGTCATGGATGTTCATCTGGCATCCCCAGGTTATGATCTTGTATTTCATATCCGGATTTACTCCCTTCAGATTGATATGATTTTAGCTGAATTTATAGTCGGGGGATAATTCCCTGACCTTTTCCAACGCTTTGTTAAAATCGCCCCATACTTCCCATTTGGTCTTATTTAAAGCTTTTCCCTGCTGTCTTAGAATATAAGCCGGGTGATACGTGGGCATTATCCAGTAGCCTCTGTCAAATATCCACTGCCCCCTTGACCTCATAATGCTGCTGTCCGGCATAAAATAATTGAGCGGCACCGCTCCCAGTGCAATGATAACCTTTGGATTAATGAGGCTGAGTTCAAGCTCCAGATTTTTGGAACACGCTTTTATCTCTTTCACAAAAGGTGTTCTGTTCATGGGGGGGCGGCATTTCACCACATTTGTAATGTAAACTCTTTCACGGTTCACGCCGAGTTTATTCAAAATGGTTGTTAAAAGCTGGCCGGCCCGTCCCACGAAAGGCCTTCCCATTCTGTCTTCGTCAAAGCCGGGTCCCTCACCGATCAACACAAGAGGTGAATTTAAGCATCCCTCGCCGGGCACTTTCTGGGTGTGGTGTTCCGCCCGGTGAAGGGGACAACCGGTGCAGGAATATAAATAATCTTTAATCTTTCTTGATAAAAAGTTTGTCAGTTCCTCGGAGTGAAGCTTTTTGGCCCTGATATTTTCTAAAAGCTCGTCATAATATATGCCGGTTAAGTTGAATTGCTGTTTTACTTGCAACAAAAGTTTTAACGCATCGGGTAAATCTATTTCTTTTGCATGAAAACAGCTGCAAATATCATCCGCTATTGCCATAAACCGTTCCTCCTCACCCATTGTCTATTATAACATAATATAAAATAAAGCCAAATAAAAAAACCCCTAAAAAGATTATTTAGAGGTTAATCCGGCGTAGAGGTCCCGTCGCCTGCCGGCAGCGGCTCATTCACTTTTTTCGCCTCAGGAGATTTCTCGCCCAAATATAAGATCGTGGGAGTCGGGTAATACGTATCTACAGAAACCAGCTTTTTTTCTTGCTTACCGCCGGCATCGTATACCTTCCATACCCTAACCTGATAGCCCGGGGTTCCCTGCTTTATTGACATTTTTCCTTTTTCCATGTCGCTTGCTTTCTTAATCGTGATAGGAGGCGGAATGGTTTTAACCGTTTCTGAATAGACTTTGATATTTTTCTCAAATTTTTTATCCCCAAAAAATTTTACTGTTAAGGTGCCGTCTTGAACTTCTGTGAAAATCAGCAGGTGGCTTCCGGTGGTGTTCCGAAATTTCAAATCAATATGATTGTAATTTACAGTGGCATCTCTGCCCAGAGGAACATAATTTACAGGCAAGGAATGATTGGCTCTCTCGACTATTTCAAGATCCGTCAGCAGAGCCAGGTTATAAATGGTGCTCGAAAGCTGACAAACGCCGCCACCCACTCCGGGAACTGTTTCATTTTTAAAAAAAATGGGCGCCTCTTTGTATCCTTTTTCGCCTGTCCGCTCTCCTACGGTGTCGTTAAAAGAAAATATCTCATTGGGTGCAATTATATGTCCGTTCAATTTTTCGGCGGCAAGCCTTATATTTTCTGCCCTTTCTCTTTGAGCTTTATTAAATTTTGTGGAGTACTCTGCCATCTTGACTTTGATGTTCATCGATAAAAGATCATCCCTGGTTTTTTCCGCTCTCAATTCTTTTACCGGTATATGTACTATTTTTTGCTTTTGCGGCTCCCATAACACTTTGACAATTTCCTCTTTTAATTTTTCTTCATCCACTGTAAGGCCTGGTTCATCCTCTACAACGGTCACGGTATCGTTTTCAATCTTAAAAAAAGCATTTTTAGGCTGGACCGTTACGCTTTCTTTTATTTCCTTAAATGCAATTCGGGCTCTGTCTTCGTTAAACGTTACTATGAGATTGATTTTAATCGGTGTTCTTCTGTATTTTAACCGGTGTAAAAAGCTCTCGACAAAAAACTTACTTTTTCCCTGCATAAATGCATTTTCAATGCTTTTCTTTATATCGATTTCAAAAAGATCCGAAGGGTCAACCTGCCATTTTTTGCCGTCATGGACGAGCAAAATGGGTGTGAAGATGTTTTCTTGGATGTATTTTGACAGCATTAATTCGGCCTCTTTTTTGGAAAGCCCCCCCACATTTATTTTTTCGATATAGACGCCGTCAAAAATTCTATCTCTGTACTGACTCTCTTCAAAATATAAATATGCGGCGGCCAGGCTTATACACAAAAGCAGGATTAAACACGTCCAGGCAGCTTTTTTTCGCACCGTCCTCACCCTACCTAATTAATCCTACCTTATGTATAAGCGATTTCATTAAAAAAAATGCCTGTCAAATTTCTGCTTCCGAATTGCCTCACAGGCAATTTCCATTAAAATTAAATTGCCGGCATGGGCTTGACGGTTATTTAATCTTAAAATTCCTCTCTTTTTAAATCCGCATTTTTCATAACACTGCTCTTTTATTGTCCTCATAAACTCTCAGATAGAGCTTCTTAAATCCTTTGACTTCAAATATGTATTTTTAAAAAGTTGCCAGGGCATCCGAAGCGTAGCCTTTATCCCAAAAGCTCTTTTCTCCTATTTACATAAAAAGTTCCGCCTGTTTATTTTTCCATTTAATGTGGTCTTCTATCTTGCACAAAAAATGCCGCTCTTATCTTCAATGGAAAGAATTTGATGGAATCGGCCTCAAGTTGATTTTTCTCCCTGTATTTTCATGCTGTCACATCCCTGTAAGGTATATTTGCAGAGATTAAATTCAACTTCGGAAGAAAAAATCCTTTATGCAATTTCGACCGTTATTGAAAAAAAATACCCTTGATTATAAGGGTATTTATGCGGGATATACATCAAACTTTTCTTTTTGGACGAGATTTCCATCTATTTTATATTTTTGAGCCTGGCGCTCCTGGAAAAATTTCACGGCGATCTGCGGGAAGAGAGCGTAGGTAAGTACATCCTCTTCTTTTTCCATGTAATACGATATTTCTTTGAAGTCCTTTTCGAGTTCCGGTTCCAGGAGGTCTGCGGGCCGGCAGGTGATGGTCTCTTCATCGCCTATAATTTTTTTCTTTACGTCCGGGTTGATAGGTGCGGGAGGTTTACCGTATAATCCCTTGACGTAATTTTTAACTTCATTGATGACCATTTTGTACCTTTCGCCTGTAATTACGTTCACCACAGCCTGGGTACCCACTATCTGGCTTGTAGGCGTAACTAAGGGCGGATATCCCAGGTCCTCCCTTACCCTCGGAACCTCTTTTAAGACATCGGGGAGTTTGTTCAGTGCGTTCTGCTGCTTGAGCTGGCTTGTGAGATTGGACAGCATTCCGCCCGGGATCTGGTAGTTTAAAACCATGGTATCGACCATTGTTATGACACTGTCGATTTTATAGTGAGTCCTGACTTCCCTGAAATGCTCAGCTATATCAGAAAGGAGTTCCATATCCAGCTCGGTATCATAAGGTGTGTTCTTCAAAACGGCCACCATGGTCTCCGTGGGCGGCTGGGATGTTCCCAGGGCAAAAGGCGACATGGCGGTATCTATTACGTCCACTCCGGCTTCAATGGCTTTCAGGTATGTCATGGAAGCCATGCCGCTGGTATAATGGCTGTGAAGTTGTATGGGAATATTGATCTCCTGCTTTAATTTAGTCACCAGCTCATATGCGTCATATGGTGAAAGAAGGCCTGCCATGTCCTTAATGCACAGGGAGTCTATGCCCATGTCCACCAGCTGTTTTGCCACTGAAACATAGTATTCGTTGTTGTGGACGGGGCTTATGGTGTAAACAACCGTCCCCTGGGCATGGCCGCCGTATTTTTTTGTAGCTTCAATGGCTTTCTCCATATTTCTAATATCGTTTAATGCGTCAAAAATCCGTATTATGTCAATCCCGTTTTCTATGGACTTTTTGACGAACATGTCTACGACATCATCCGGGTAATGGTGATACCCCAACAGGTTCTGACCTCTTAAAAGCATCTGCAACGGTGTTTTTTGAATTTTTTCCTTTAGTTTTCTGAGTCTTATCCACGGATCCTCATTTAAAAATCGTATACAACTGTCAAACGTGGCGCCACCCCACACTTCCAGTGAATGAAAACCCACCTGGTCCAGCTTATCGGCAATGGGTAGCATTTCATCGATCTTCATACGGGTGGCTATAAGAGATTGATGGGCATCCCTTAGAATTGTATCGGTTATTCCAACTTTTTTTTGCAAAACGATTCTCCTTTCCGTTATTTACAAGCTTTTTACTCGTTTTTTAAACAGGGGGATGGACTGTATCACCCCCCGTACAGCGACAGCAGCACGCCCGCCACTATGGCGGTGCCGATAACCCCGGCCACGTTGGGACCCATG
>NZ_JBJYKD010000045.1:0-15006 GCF_049310025.1 Thermorhabdus hydrogeniformans
ATATTTAGTTTTCAAGGTCCATGTTTAACTGGAATTTGAATAAGTTTGATTTACTAAATATATTATACGAGGAGGTGAGAGAAGGTGATATTAAGTAAAAGTCTGTAATGATTCTCCGGGCTTTTCTTACAAAATTATTATTTAAAGGAGGTTTAACATGGCTGTCAAAGAAAAAGTGGTCGTTGGAACGGAACGCAGGATGGAAACCATAGAGTGGGTTGGTTTGAGTCTGTTATTTCTTTCCCTTGTAATATTGTTTGTAAAGCCCGCCATCATCGGCGGAATTTTCGACGCCATGGTCGGCAGAGTGGTACCCATAGTCGTGAAGGTGTATCTTACCGGTACACTGGGCAGCGCCATCATACTCAGCGTCATGACAGGCCGGATCCTGGAGCGCCTCGGTTTCACCGACGCCCTGGTCCGGGTGTTTACCCCGCTGGCCAAACTCATTAGAATTACTCCCCTGGTGATCGTTCCTGCCATCTACAACATCCTCGGAGATATCAACGCGTCGGGGCGCATAACAGCTCCCTCGCTAAAAAAAGCCGGCGCCACAAAGGATGAGCAGAAAATAGCCATCGCCACCATGTGCCAGGGCAACCAGTCTTTTTCCACTTTCATGCTGGGCCTCTTGGCCTTTACGAAGGGCGGAATATGGGCCTTCCCCATTATCGTGGTGGGTCTGTTCCTGCCGGTTATCCTGGTGCCGTTTATCCTGAGCAAGACCATTTACAGGAATGTGAAATACAAAGACATAAGTGAAATGCCGAGGTTCACCCCAAATACCCCCGCCATTCCCACGATATTTAACGGTGCGCGGGAGGGGGCGGAGCTGTTATTCCTGCTGCTGATACCGGCCGCCGCCGTGGTGTTCGCTCTTATCGGCGCCCTGGAATTTGTAGGAATATGGAAGCCCATAGAAGCCGCCATATCCTCCTTCCTCTCCGCACTTTCAATCGACCCGACCACAGGTCTGCAGTCAATCCTGGTGTCGCCCACACTGGCCATGAACACCCTGGTGGAGACCATATCCAAGGTGCCGCCACGCATGGCGATCGGCTCATTCATTCTTGGCGCCTCGGGGTTCCCCCTGCAGATCCCCCTGGCCCAGATACCGGCGGTGTGGTCTCAAAATTCCGACCTTACCGCCGGTGAAGCCATGCAGGCATCCATAGTGGGTATGATTATCCGCATCATATCGGCCTTCATACTTGCATGGGTTTTGACGCCTTTAGTCGTATAACCTACCTTTTGACAAACAATGCCGTTTTTTAACGTCAGAAAGCGAGAGCGGGTAAAATATCAGCAGCTGGCTGAAGCTGAAACAATGGCCGGAAAATGTCTTTTCAGGATGGTTACTTTACAAATTTCAAAATAAGGAATAAAATTATATTTATAGAAACAAAAAAATAAAATTATACTTTAGAAACATAAAATAGAATACATTACTAGGGGTGCCGAAAGGCTGAGAGGACCAAAAGTCCAACCCTTTGAACCTGATGTGGGTAATGCCACCGGAGGGAAGTAATGAGGATTGCTTAAAAAGTAAATCGGAGCTTCCATTGATTCCCTATCGATGGAAGCTTTTATTTTTCCTTTAAAGGAGGGGTGTATTTGAAAGTCATTCTAAATGGGAAGGAAGAAAACCTCGCAAATGCAGTAACCGTTGGTCAGTTACTGGACATGAAGGGGTGCAGGCTTAATTCGGTGATTGTGGTGGTCAATTCTTCCGTTGTCAGGAAGGAAGACTGGGACAATTTTGTAATAAGCGAGAACGACCAGGTCGAGATAGTGAGAATCGTGGGAGGAGGATAAAAAATGAATGATAATTTAATAATAGGCGAAAGGAAACTGGAAAACAGGCTGTTTATAGGGACCGGGAAGTTTTCGGACTACCGGATCATGGGGGAAGCCGTGCGACAATCAGGAGCTCAGGTAGTTACCGTGGCCCTGAGGAGAGTTAACCTTGAACAGCCTCAAGAAAGTGAGCTAAATTACATACCCGAAGGTTGCATCCTCATGCCCAATACCTCCGGCGCCAGAACCGCCGAAGAAGCGGTGAAAATCGCCAGGATAGCCAGGGCGGCCGGCTGCGGCAACTGGGTCAAGATAGAGGTGGTGACCGACCAGAGGTACCTGCTGCCGGACAACTATGAGACCATAAAAGCTACCGAAATCCTTGCAAAAGAAGGATTTGTGGTGCTTCCATACATTAGCCCCGACCTGATGGTGGCCAAGCGGCTAATGGAAGCTGGAGCAGCCGCCGTAATGCCCCTTGGCGCCCCCATTGGTTCAAACCGGGGTCTCAGGACTCGTGAATTGATTCGTATCTTAATTGAAGAAATTGACCTGCCGGTAATTGTGGACGCAGGAATCGGCAAACCCTCCGAGGCGGCGGAGGCCATGGAAATGGGTGCAGCGGCGGTACTGGTCAATACCGCCATTGCGACTGCAAAAGATCCGGTTGCAATGGCCAGAGCCTTCAGCCTTGCAGTAAAGGCCGGAAGAATGGCTTATTTATCGGGTCTTGCGCCAACCAAAAAATATGCCGAGGCCTCATCTCCACTGACCGGGTTCCTGTATTAAAAATGGAGGCGGTATTAATGAGCTTTTACGATGTCTATAAGGAGTATGAGGACTTTGATTTTGAGCGTTTTTTCCTGAACCGGACCGAACAGGACGTATTGAACGCCCTTTCCAGAGAACACCTGGATGAAGTCGATTATCTGACGCTTTTATCACCGGCGGCCGGAAATTTTCTTGAAGAAATGGCACAAAAAGCCCACAGCATAACCCTGAGAAATTTTGGAAGAGTGATTTTTCTGTTCACGCCGTTATACCTGTCTGATTTTTGTGCGAATCAGTGCGCCTACTGCAGCTTTAATGCCAGAAATAAGTTCGAGAGGAAAAAGCTCACTCTGAAACAGGTGGAAGAAGAGGCAAAAGCCATAGCCAAAACGGGAATAAAAGAAATACTTATACTGACCGGGGAATCGAGGCAGCACAGTCCGGTATCATATATAAAAGACTGTGTGGGTATTTTAAAGAATTATTTTTCCAGCGTTTCAATAGAAATCTACCCCCTTGAAGAAGAGGAGTACAGGGAACTGGTCGAAGCCGGCGTGGACGGCCTCACCATGTTTCAGGAGGTCTACGACCCGAAAATATACGATAAATATCATTTCGGCCCCAAGAAAAATTACCATTATCGGCTGGACGCCCCGGAAAGAAGCTGCCGGGCAGGCATGAGGACGGTGGGCGTGGGGGCTCTCCTGGGTCTTGCCGACTGGAGAAAGGAGGCATTTTTTACAGGACTGCACGCCGATTACTTGCAGAAGAAATTTTGGGATGTGCAGGTGAGCATATCTTTGCCCAGGTTTCGCCCCAGCTTTAGCGGCTTTCAACCCCCGAACCCGGTGGACGACAGGAGTTTTGTGCAAATTCTCCTGGCTCACAGGCTGTTTTTGCCAAGAGTCGGAATAACCATATCCACCAGGGAAAGGCCCGAATTCCGGGACAACATACTGCCTCTCGGGGTCACTAAAATGTCGGCGGGCTCTTCTACAAGAGTGGGAGGTTATGCTCATCCCGCCAGGAGGGCGCCCCAGTTTGAAATATCTGACCCCAGAAGTGTGGAGGAGATAAAACAGATGTTGGTGAAAAAGGGATACCAGCCCATTTTCGAGGACTGGCAGCAATGGGACTCTATCGAGAAAAAGTTGTGTTCATGAACATAGCGACTGGAGGGGAACCAACGGATGAAAAAAAGGAAAGAAAATATATTGGACACGGATATTTACTGCATCACTGGTGAGAAGTTTTCCCTGGGAAGGACAAATATCCAGGTGGTTGAAGAAATGATTGAGGCCGGGATAAAAGTAGTTCAATACAGGGAAAAAGAGAAAAAGGACCTTTATAAATACCGGGAATGTTTAAAAATCAGGGAAATGACAAGGGAAGCCGGCGTCACTTTCATCATTGACGACGATGTAGATATAGCATTGCTGGTAAAAGCCGATGGAGTACATATCGGTCAGGAAGACCTGCCCATCGAAAAGGTAAGGGAGCTGGTGGGAGAAGATATGATAATAGGAGTTTCCACCCATTCCCCTGAGCAGGCTCGACAGGCGGTGGAAAAAGGGGCCGATTACATCGGAGTAGGCCCCATATTCAGGACCTTCACCAAAGAGGATGTGTGTGACCCGGTGGGCCTGGAGTATCTGGACTTTGTGGTGAAAAACATAGGCATCCCCTTTGTGGCCATTGGCGGCATAAAGGAACATAACATCCAGGAAGTGGTAAGGCATGGCGCAAGATGCATATGCATGGTGACCGAAATCCTGGAAGCGCCGGACATAAAAAAGAAAATAAAGTCTCTCCGGGAAAAGATAAGACAGGCGGCGGAAAAAGATAAATATTTATAGATGTCGTATTCCCATGGCTGAGCACTGGAAAAAATTGCTTTGTAGATTATTTTTTATAGCCATTCTGTGATACAGCTCTTTATTAATATACGCGATCCTGGATAGATACATTTATTTACAAAATGTTTATAAATTGTTATAATTGCATTAATCATTCTTAAATATATCCAGTGCCAGCCAGCATAATGTGGGAGGCGATGATATGATCATAGAGACAACTATCAACGCTCAAACAAAAAATTATCTCAAAGAGGCACATCTTGCCAAGCTCATAAAAAGCATGGAATTTTCTGATGAATATATGGCCCAAATTTTTAATTTATTTACTGATGTTCATACTCAAGATATCGCCAAATTTATGATAGCATATGATATTTCATATAAAAACTTAAAAATGTACTACGAAAAATATATAAAGAAAATTTACCCGAATGCGATTTTAGAGGAGATGTTGTCCTATGGCTGAGCACTGGAAGAAGTTAATTGAAAAGGCATTAGAAATACTGGAAATGGCTAATATGTCTCCCGAAGAATGGTCTTTTGGCGGCGGAAGCGCCCTTACCATGTATTATCATCACAGGGAAAGTTTCGATGTAGACATTTTTGTGACTGATGCCCAGCATTTACTTCTTCTGACACCACGTCTGGCCTCTTTTAATGTTGAGATCCGGGATTATACCGAAATGTCCAATTTTGTTAAGCTCAAGTTGGATGAAGGAGAAATAGATTTTATACTTGCCCCTCATTTAAATCGAGACTGGTATGTGGAAAAAACGATAATGGACCGTAAAATTCGTATCGAAACACCCTGGGAAATAGTTACAAAGAAGCTCTTCTACCGACCTGAAAGTCTGAAAATAAGAGATATAATAGATACTGCGGTTGTTTTGAAAAATGAACGCAAAAAGATGTCTGAACAGATACCTATAATCGCTCCAAAGTTTGAAATAATAGATTTAAGATGGAAAAATGTTAAGGAGTTTTACGAAAAAGAGGCTGAAAAGTTGATTATTCATGATAAATCTATAGTGGATATAGGAAAAAAAGTATTTGATGATTATCTAGCAGAAATAAAAATCTATTTAAAAATTTAATTAATCGCTTGGTGGAAGTTGGCCGGCAATGTAGAAACAAATACGCGGCCCGGAAGGTTCAGCCTCCCGGCCGCATTCTAACAGCCCTTTTCAGAATTATTTTTTCAACATCCTGACAGCTCCGGCTATGTCTTCCGCCGTCAGGTGGTATAGCTTTAAAAGTTCTTCGGGCTTGCCCGACTGACCAAATTCGTCGGCTATGCCTATCCTCTTGATGGGAGTGGGCTTTTCTTCCGCCAGCACTTCCGCCACGGCGCTGCCAAGGCCGCCTATTACCGAGTGTTCTTCTGCGGTTACTATAGCTCCGCATTCGGCGGCTTTGAGGATTACTTCTCTGTCTATGGGTTTTATGGTATGGATGTTCACCACCATGGCTTTTATGCCATCTCTTTCAAGGATGTCCGCGGCTTTCAAGGCTTCACCCACCATGACCCCCGTGGCTATTACTGCCGCGTCTTTGCCTTCTCTGAGGATCACTCCTTTGCCCAGTTCGAATTTGTAGTTCTTGTCAAAGATGGTTTCCACGGGATGACGGCCGAAACGCAGGTATACCGGGCCTTTATGCAGCGCTGCGGCTTTTACGGCCTGCCTTGCTTCTTCCGCGTCGGCGGGGTTTACGACGGTCATGTGGGGGAGGGCCCTCATCAGGGCTATGTCTTCTATGGACTGGTGGGTGGCGCCGTCTTCCCCCACGGTTATCCCGGCGTGGGTGGCGGCTATTTTTACGTTGAGCCGGGGATAGCATATGGAGTTCCTTATCTGCTCAAAGCCCCTGCCTGCGGCGAATACGGCAAAGGTGCTGGCAAATGGGATCTTGCCGCAGGTGGCGAGGCCGGCGGCTGTGCCCATGAGGTTCTGTTCGGCTATGCCCATGTTGAAAAATCTTTCGGGAAATTTCTTGGCAAATACGCTGGTCTTGGTGGATTTTGAAAGGTCCGCGTCCAGGACCACTATTTCTTTGATTTCTTCTCCCAGGGATGCCAGCGCCTCTCCGTAGGCTTCTCGAGTTGCGATCTTAGACATTCGGAAAACCTCCTATCGTTGTTAAAGACTTTCAGTCAAAATAAATGTGCAAAATAGATAAGCTGCCTCCGGCCTGTGAGGCTGATTTTGCCGCCAGCGGGTTTTTTGCCCCCGGCGGCAGAATAAAAGCCTCCGGCGTAATTCTTTTTGATTTCTACAGTGCCTTGAGCGCTTCTTCGGCCTGCTGGGGGGATGGCGCCTTCCCATGCCAGTCTACCGCATTTTCCATGAAGGGCACTCCTTTGCCTTTTACGGTCCTGGCGACTATTGCTGTGGGCTTTCCTTTTACGGTTTTGGCTTCTTCTACGGCATCTATTATCTGTTCAAAGTCGTGGCCGTCAATGTCTATCACATGCCAGCCGAAAGCGGTGAACTTGTCCTGAATTCTTTCGGGGGACATGACTTCTGTTATGGGGCCGTCTATCTGCAGGCCGTTGTGGTCTACAAAGGCCGTGAGGTTGTCAAGTTTGTAGTGTGCCGAGGCCATAGCCGCTTCCCATGCCTGGCCTTCTTCCAGTTCGCCGTCGCCCAGCAGGACGTATACCCGGTAGCCCTTCTTGTCAAGTTTGCCGGCCAGCGCCATGCCATTTGCGGCGGACAGACCCTGGCCCAGAGAACCGGTGGTCATGTCAAGGCCCGGGGTGCTTTTCATGTCGGGATGACCCTGGAGCATGGCCCCGGTTTTGCGAAGTTTTTTGAGTTCTTCTTTGGGGAAATACCCTTTTTCGGCCAGCACGGCGTAAAGGGCGGGGGCCGCGTGACCCTTTGATAGCACGAAGCGGTCTCTTTCGGGCCAGCCGGGGTTTCGGGGGTCCACCCTCAGGACGTGAAAATAAAGGGCCGTGAGGATGTCGGCGCATGACAGGGATCCTCCGGGATGGCCGGACCCGGCCTCCGCGGTCATCTCTATGATGTGCCGCCGTACGGTGCGGGCCGTCGATGAAAGTTCCTGTAGTTTTTCTCGCGTTAAGGTCAATTTCATCACTCCTTTGTTCAGTCATGAAAGTTATTTTTGCAATCATGATTTATTAATTTTAATTTTTATACAAGTAATATTATAAGCATAAATATTTCATATGAAAAGGCAAGACTTTGCGCTCAGGCAAAAAATATGTTTTTTACTTGACCGTCTCTTGCGACGGCTTACTTTCTGTGTAACTAAAGCCTTCTCCCAGGACCTCATGTACATCGTGGACTATGACAAAGGCCCTGGGATCCGCTTCCTGCACGATCTTTTTCAATCTGCCCAATTCCAGGCGCGTTATCACGCAAAGCAGCACATTTTTATCCCGGCCGGTGTATCCGCCCTTCCCGCCCAGAAAGGTTACACCTCTCTGCATCTCGTTCAGTATTTTGCGGGAAATATTCTCGGCCTCATCGGATATGATAATTACGGCTTTTGCGTAATTTATCCCTTCCTGCACCAGGTCAATAACTTTGCTGCTGACGTATAAAGCTATCCAGGAATACATGGCCAGTTCCCAGTTAAAGGCGATGCCGTCGAGGGCTATCACGAAAAAGTCCACAAACAATATTCCCCGGCCAATGCTGACAGAAGGGATGAAATGATTTATGAGCATGGCGGCGAGGTCGGAACCGCCTGTAGACCCTCTTACCCTGAAAACCAGTCCGAGCCCCGCGCCCAGGATTAACCCTCCGTATACAGTGGAAAGCAGTAAATCATGGGTCAGGACCGGAAAATTCTTTGTCGCTTCGGTAAAAACCGAGAATAAGATGGCCCCTGCGAGGGTTTTCACTCCGAATCCCCCGCCCAGGAAGACAACACCGGCCACAAACAGGGGAATGTTAAATGCCAGCATGGTCCAGCCCACGGGCAGGCCAAAGAGATAGTGGAGCACCGTGGCCAAACCGCTGACTCCCCCGGCGGCCACCTTATTGGGTATCAGGAACATGGTGAGCCCCAGGGAACCTATAAAAGAACCCAGGGTTATTACAAGATAATCGGAAACCAGGGCTTTCAGCTTCATATGCTCACTTCCCTTTGCTAAAAATCACCTTCAATAGAAACAAGGGAAGAACGCTCATCCTGCGAATCCTTGATGGCTGAGTTATGAGTCTGTACAACCACTCAAGCCCCGCCATCTGCATGAATGCAGGAGCCCGGCGGACTTTCCCCGAAAGGACGTCGAGGCTTCCTCCGACCCCCATGGCCACCCTGCACCGGAGTTTATCCCGGTTTTTCGCCATGAATATTTCCTGCTTAGGGGCTCCCATAGCCACAAACAATATATCCGGAGCAGCCCTGTTTATTATGTCCACGACTTCCTCTTCGCCCGATTCGCCAAAATATCCGTGGTGGGTTCCGGCGATCTTGACGCCCGAAAATTTCTTCTTTATGTTTGTCGCGGCGTCTTCCGCCACTCCGGGCTTCCCTCCCAGTAAGAACACTGAGAGTTTTTTATCTGCGGACTTTCTCAGCAGTTCCATCATGAGGTCAAAGCCGGTGGTTCTCTGCTTCAGAGGCCGGCCCAGCAACCTGGACGCCAGGACCACGCCTATGCCGTCGGGAAAGCAAAGGTCGGCGCTGCTTATGGCATCCTTCAATCTTTTGTCTTTCTGGGCGGCCATGATGATTTCCGCATTGGGTGTTACTACAATTTTCGCCCCGGGCGATGTTAAAAAATCCATAATCCGCCGGCTCGCCATATGATAATCGACCCTATCCAATAATATACCCAAAATGTCAATTTTGTCGCTGACACTCGGCTGCATTTCTTCTTCCTCCAGTAAATACGCGGTTATTTCCGAGATTTGCTCAGGATTTTTTCATACAGTTCCCCGGTCTTACACGCCATGATTTCTGCAGAAAACTTTTCAATGACGGTATTTCTCGCCGCTTTCCCCAGCTTTAAGGCAAGATCTCCGGATGATAAAATCTTTATTATGCCAAAAGCCAGACTCCTTTCGTCTTCCGGGGGAACCAGCAGGCCGCTGACCCCGTTTTTTACCGCTTCCGTAGCGCCGCCCGCTTCCGCGGCCACCACCGGCTTCCCCGCGGCCATTGCCTCCAGGATCTCGAAACCGGGCCCCTCCTCTGGAGAGGGAAATACAAATACGTCCGCAGCGACGGTCAGAAAATTCATACTCTCCGCTCCACAGACGAACTTTACCCGGCTTGCGATCCCGAGATTACGGCAGAGATTTTCAAGCTGCGGCTTCAGCGGCCCTTCGCCGGGGATAATCAGCCGTGAGTCGGGGAATTTTTCGAGGACCAGCGGCATCGCTTTTAAAAGGTATTCGTGCCCCTTGCCGGGAAAAAGCCCTCCGCCGGCGGCGATAACGTGGGACGCAGGGCCAGCGCCAGGATTTTTTGCCTGAGTCCCGGCCCGCCCGTTCAGCCCTGGAGGTTCTATGCCGTTGTATATGATCTTTATCTTGCCGGCGGGGACACCGGCCTCCATAAGACTGATTTTTACCGCCCGGGACACGGCTATTATCGCGTCTACAAAAAATGCGGTAAAAAGCCTGGCTGACCAGTAGTGAAAGATGCCCTTTCCGCCGCCAAGGGGAGTATGACGGGTTACGACCACCCTGCACCCCGTCAGCCTTCCCGCCAGGGGACCGGAAAAGCCGCCATGGGAGTGAACCATATCCACTTTCTCTGCAGATATTATATCTGTCAGTTCTTTTACAGCTGAATAGCCCGATGAAGCGGACTCCGCTTTGAGTTCAAAACATTTTACGCCCTTTTCCTTCAGATTTTGTTCCCATTTATAGCCCGCGGGGCAGGCAGCCAGGATTTCAAAGGGGGGTTGGCCCCATCCCGATATTAAATTCAACAGGTATTTTCCGGCGGTATCCGGCGCTGTATCAAAGAGGACGTGAAGAACCCTTTTCATTTAAAATCTCCTCTTGGTGGGTTTTCCCGTTTTTCAATTATTCAAACACCTTATTGCCAGTTGTGCCGACTGTAGTGCCCTCTTTTTTAAGTCGGCCATCACCGACCGCTCCTCCGAAGTCTGCCCCGCCCTCATTCTGGCCTTCACCATCATAAACAGGTCTTTCCGGTCAATATCATGAACTCCCAGGGCCGGCGGTGCGCCAATAAGCCGCAGGAACCGGTCCACCTTCGGATCATAAGATATGCCCACCACCGGCAGCCCGCACACCGCCGCCATGACAAGAGAGTGAAGCCTCATACCCACCATCATACTGAGGCAGCCCGTGACCGACAGCATTTCTTCCACGGTAAGAGGTCTGTCGAGCAATACCGCCTCCGGCCGCCTCATAAGCCGAATAGCCCGTTCGGCCGTATCGAGATCTTCCGGATGATGAAAGGGTATAAAAACCGGCAAAACACCTTCTTCCAGCAGCCGGTCAGCCAGGCCGGCAACGGCTGGAAGATATTTCTCTTCCCCTTCCCAGCGGCGCAGGGCAAGCCCCACCAGCGGCCGGTCCAAATCCGCCCCCGCCTCCCGCAGCACGGCTGCTCCGGTGTCTTTATTCATCGCGGAAAGATCCAGCCCCAGAACGGGGTCGGCGGTGACGACAACGGGCGGCCGGCTTATTCCGAGCGAACGGAGATCCTCAGCCGACTCCTCATCGCGCAGGGTTATGAAATCCACCGCCTGCACCACGCGCCTTACCAGCCACCGGGCCCAGAGCCGATTGACCGGCCCAAAGCCCTGGGCGTAAAAAAAGACCTTTTTTTTAAAAGCTCTTGCGAGGGAAATAACACCAAGGTAGTAGAGGAGAGACGCCGGACTGGTTACATCCTGCAAAAGGCTTCCGCCGCCGCTTATCAGCATATCCGCTCCTTTAAGGGCTCCGGCCACCTCCGACAATTTCCAGCGGTTCACCGCCTTAACCCCGTATAAGCTCGCGGTTTTTTCGGGATTGTGTGAAAGAACCGTTATTTTAAGCTGCGGAGCCTCATGGCGCAGGGCGGCGACTATAGAATACAGCACCGCCTCATCGCCCAGGTTATCGAAACCGTAATATCCGGAAAGTACCACTTCAGCCACTTTGCCACCTCTTCTCCAAAAGCCGCCGGAGCTTAAGCACCGCCGTCAAAACCAAGCCTGCCGCTATTCCAAGGATAAAGCCGTTTATGCTGCGTATAAAGGAGATGATAAACGGCGTATGAATGTGTGCAAAGGTATTGACCATAGAAACCTGGCCTATACTGCCCAGAATTAAAAGGGGCATGCAGCGGTGATCCCGGTAACCCAGATAAAGGAGCAACAGCATTAGCGGATGGCCTATTAAAAACTCCTTTGTCCGGGGTCTTACGCCCAGCAGCCGGTCGAGCAGGGCCCGGAATTTGAGCTCCAGAGTGCTGACCCCCACCGCCGCTTCATTGCCGGTGCGGGTTAGATAGACAAGCCCCACCACCGCCAGCACCGCCGCCAGCAGTAAATATTTTACCAGCACCGGCTGGTCCATGAGCTTCTTCAACCTCTCGCCGGGTGTTCCTTCACCGTAAAGCATAAAAAAGGCGCAGGCCACGAGAAGCACCGGGAAAAGATAGGCCAATTTTACTCCACTGAACTGCTGCAGTTTGAGCATAAAAGAAATATCGGCAAGAACCCCGGACACCATCAGCGCCCCTGCCAGGGAAAAAGCCGTCATCTGTGACATGCGAAGTACGGCGTGCCAGGGCTTGAGGCCCTTCCGGGGCACCAGGTATATGATGGAAAGAGTCGGAAAAACTATGACGGAAGCCAGGGCCGTCACTTTGCGGGTCAGCAGCGGAAAAGCAAAAAAGGCCAATGCAAGGCCGAGAGCCCCCATGGCGGTTATTCCGGCAAGAATTGAAGCCCGCTTCACGCCAAGTCTTTCCAGAAGTAGCACGCCGCCCGCCAGGGGACCTAAACCTATCAAAAAGAGCAGTATGCGGCTTTGATGAATCGGCTCAAAGGGACGCGGTATCGCCCCGCTTCCCGCTTCGAATCGCAGGCCTGCAGTTTCAAGTCGAGTTACCACATTTTTCATGTATCCCACATTTATGTTAAAACGTCTGTCACTATCGGGGGCAGGTAAAAATTTTAAAAACAGTATGCGCATATTTCGCTCCCTTACCGCAAGGGTCAGGCGATCCACCAGTTCCTGCGGCTCGATGGTCTGCATTTCTTCGTCAGTCACGCTGTGCATTCGTATTACACGCTTGCCTAAAAGGACTGCCAGTTGATTGAAGCCCCGCTGGTTGTAAAACTCCACCTGCCCCAACGCAAGTCGGTACCTGTTCATCTCTTCGGCCAAAACCGGCAGGTATTTGGGATAACCCAGCACCTGCTTTTTTTCAAAAAGGACAGCGCTGATATTTTTCCCCGTCAATGCAAGGTCTTCTATGGCGAAACGTATTCCCCTTTGGGTCACATCGGGCCAGTCTTTCAGCATGAACACCGAGTGAAATCCCATATTTTCCAGATTAACCACATTTTCGCGGTCAAAACCCACTCCAATGCCCTCACCAATGGATGGGCGCACGTCCACCGCCAGGGCGTAAAACCCGTTTCTTTGCGGCAGCAAAGCCACCTTTTTCTCGCCGAGTTTTTCTGTCAGATGACGCCGCACTCGCTCCATTACATCGGCGTCGGCAGTGACTATGTAAGTTCCGCCCCCGTTAAATGGTAAATTATCCCGCCACCCGGAAAGCGCCATCTCCTGCCGGTTGGCAAGAAAAAGGCGACCGTCGTCGGCAAGGTCCTTGAGGCTTTCCTCTTTATAAAGCACCGCATTAACTCCAGCCTCTTCTTTAAATAATCGAGCCACCTCTTCAATAGATGTTTGTCGTTCCTGGGCCATATTTTTCAGGTCTGTGTAGGGCAGGGCGCCGTCCACCATATTATGGGCGCTTTCCGCCCTGAGGCGGGGAAGTAAAGCCGCCCCCGATGAGACTATTGACACCGCTAAAAGTAATACAAGCAGGGTTTTCAGCCATTTCTCCAAAAATATCCCCCTCCTAAAAGGCAACAAAAAAATGCTAAAAAAAGTATATCATCATGCATTTTTAAAGTAAAGCAACAGGTTTACCGTTTAACGGTAAAATTGCCCCTCACCATAACGACAACGTTGCTTCTAGCGGTAATGCCCCTTCCATCATCCCGCGGGACAATAAGAAGATGATTGGCGGGTACCTTTTCACCCTTCTTTATGTCTTTACCGGCGGTAACGTCCGCCAGGCCGCCGCCGGTGCCGTCCACTATTACCGCCTGTCCGCTCCGCAGAATGATCTCCGTCCCCTTGTCCCCCACAAGCTGCTCTCCTGCAGACAGGTAAACCACTTCCAGCCTCACGGAACCTCCGGTCCTGGAATCTATGTACTGCTGGATGTTTGAAAATATCCGGTCCACATAGCTTTTTGTAACTATCGGGTCGCTTTCGGACCCCGGCTCACCCACATCCGCCCTGCCGGTCAGGGCAAAAACCGTAAAAACGGCCATAGCTGCTAAAAACAAAAAAATCTTTCCCGCTCTATTCATTATAAATACCTCCATGATGAATTTTCACGTATTATATATTTCGACAGAATTTTATATTGTCCTTTTATAAACTGTATATTATGGTTGAAAAAAGGCGAGAGGTACAAAAAAAGCACCACTTCACGGTGCTAAATAATTTAATACAGAATACGAATTGCCGTTTAACCTCTATATCACTCCGGATGCCTTGAGTCGCGACAGTTCTTCATCACTGATACTCAGGAATTCTTTTAAAACCTCCTCCGTATGCTCTCCCAGAACCGGTGCTGGGCCTATCCTGGGGTTCTCGCTGGCGAATTTTATGGGAGAACCGGGTATTCTGATCTCTCCTACTCTGGGATTATACACTTTAACAATCATATTTCTCGCCAGTACCTGCGGGTGTTTTACAACTTTATCTATGGTGTTTATGGGGGAGCACGGAATTCCGGCATCTTCCAGTATCTTCATCCATTCATCCACTGTCCTGGTTCTTATGGTATCGTCGAGCATCTTTTTCATCTCGTCATGATTCCGGCCGCGGAGAGGATTCGTCTTAAACCTGGGGTCATCTATGAGTTCTTCTTTACCAATGGCCCTGCACAATTTCGCCCAGAGTTCGTCGTTTCCCGCCGCGATCATTATGTCACCGTCTTTGGCTTCAAAGGATTCAAAGGGGAAAATGGACGGATGGCGATTGCCCAAAGGTTTCGGCGATTCACCGGTAACTTCGTAACGGGAAATGGCATTTTCCAGAAGGGCCCACCCGGGTAGGCTTGCCTCCGGGAAAGCCTGTTATGTTCATAAGCCCACCCATGGCCTGTATGACGGCATCGTAGGCCGGACGTTCTTTATACGGACCGGTATAACCATATCCTGAACTGGCGGCATATATGATCCTCGGATTTATTTCCTTCAGGACGTCTTACGTAAAAGCCGCTGGAATACAGATTTAACGTATTCCATCACCCCCCGTACAGCGACAGCAGCACGCCCGCCACTATGGCGGTGCCGATAACCCCGGCCACGTTGGGACCCATG
>NZ_JBJYKD010000046.1:0-14886 GCF_049310025.1 Thermorhabdus hydrogeniformans
TTTTACAAAAAGTGAGCTAAATATTTTCCATTTTGTTATTTTTAGGTACTTGACTTTTTACCGCAGGACTTATTTTTCGAAAAACTGTATTTTCATCCCGTTTTTGAGCAAAAAAAGGACCCCTGCTGAAAGGGGTCGCTTTTAAAAAAGGACCTTATCTTTCAGCTTGCGCTGCAGGAATTGGCACCAAGCCTTCTGGGCCGGTTGCCGGGCTTCATAGGGCCAGTCCCTCCGCCGCTCTGGATAAGGTTCTGCATATTTAATTGAAGAAATAAAAAACCTCTTCGCTGAAAGAAGAGGATGCGGCCGCTTTACCTCTTATCTCTCAGCTTGCGCTGCAGGAATTGGCACCAAGCCTTCTGGGCCGGTTGCCGGGCTTCATAGGGCCAGTCCCTCCGCCGCTCTGGATAAGAGTGAAACTAAATATTAGTATGTTGATAAAAATTATAATAAATCGTTCATGAAATGTCAATAGAGTGTGGTTGTTTTTATGTGGTTATTTTATGATAATGTCACCTTGTAGACACAAAACCGGTCAGATATGCGGGTGCATAACATCAGCGCCCTGGTTAAAGCCTCGAAGACAATTTTTTTATTTGTTAATAAAATCTTTATTCTAAATATTATTATGCAAACATATAGAAATATAAAGAAAATTTAATTATAGAAAAAACAAAAAAATATTTTTATAAGGAGGATTTCGCAAAGTAATGTAGAATATAATATATAAAAACTTTATTAAGAATTTAAGAAAGTAGGAATTAAAGTGCAAAATACGATACCCAGTAACAACAAATTATTAAAAACCGCTAACGACTCTCTTGTGATGAATCTTATAAGGCAAAGAGGTCCCATATCAAGGGCAGATATTGCAAAGCTAACAAATCTTACGCCACCCACCGTAACAAATATAATAAATAAGCTGCAGGAACTTAATTTGATTGTAGAATACGCCATGGGAGAATCCAGCGGAGGCCGGAGGCCCTTGCTTTTGAAGACGAACCCCCAGGCGTTGAACGTCATTGTGGTCCATATCAGCTCCAATAAATTATCCAGCTATCTTACGGATGGAGATCTAAATATTTTAAGGCAGGAAAGCCGCAGGATAAAGAACTTGAGTAAAGAAGAAATACTGGATCTCATGATCAGTTCCATTTCCGCATACCAGAAAGAAGCCACCGCCGGAATACCGGGGATAGGCGTGGTCGTCCACGGGCCTGTGAAGGCAAGGGAAGGCATCTCCATTTTTGCACCCAATATAGGATGGAAAAATGTGCCTATCAAATTTATTGTGGAAGACAAATTACACATACCCACTTTTGTGGAAAACGATGTGCGGGCCATGACCCTGGGTGAATTTTATTACGGTTGCGCCAGGGATATTAACAATATGGTTTTTTTGAAGGTTGGATACGGCATCGGATCGGGCATCATACTGGACGGCAAATTGTACAGGGGGTTGAGCGACAGCGCCGGCGAAATAGGGCATACCACCATAGATGTGGGTGGACCACAGTGCAGTTGCGGCAATTATGGGTGTCTGGAAGCCATGGCTTCGGAAAACGCGCTGGTCAGGACCATGGTTAAATCCATAAAAGAAGGCAGGCATTCCATGGTTGTCGAACTGGTCCAGGGAGACCTCGAGTCGGTTACCCCTGAAACCATTTATGAAGCAGCATCTCATGGCGACATACTTGCGTGCCGGATATTGCGGCAGGTGGCCAGGTACCTGGGAATAGCCATAGCAAACATAATAAACACCTTTAATCCTGAACTGGTGGTTTTGGGCGGCGGTATAACCCATGCCAGACCCTTTATAGAGGAAACCATTCTGGAAACGGTGAAAGACAGGGCGCTGGAAAGCTGCTGCGGCGTTTGTAAAATCAGCTTTTCCACCATGGGGGAGGAAGCCACATTAAAGGGTGCCGCGGATATGGTGCTGACGGAAGTGCTTTAATAGATGAGCCAAAATGGGGGACAACATTGAGGAGGTAAAGACAGATGGCACTGGTATCATCGAAGGAAATTCTGGAAAATGCTCAAAAATGCGGCTTTGCCGTAGCGGCGTTTAACGTGCACAATATGGAGACCATGAAGGCGGTGGTTGAAGCGGCCCGGGAGGAGGAAGCCCCGGTGATACTTCAGACCACGCCGGGGACGTGTAAATATGCGGGGGTAAACTACCTTTATGCCATGGCCAAAACCGCAGCCGAAGAGTCTTCCATTCCCGTAGCCCTCCACCTGGACCACGGCGAAAGCCTTGAACTTGCCGTAGAGTGTATAAACGCCGGTTATACTTCCGTGATGATAGACGGCAGCCGGTTGCCTTTAGAGGAAAACATTGCACTGGTGAAAGAAGTAGTCGAATTCGCCCACAGTAGGGGTGTCCAGGTGGAAGCGGAACTGGGCAGGGTAGGCGGTGCGGAAGAAGAATTGTCCGTGGGCGAATACCAGGCGTCTCTTACAAACCCCGAGGAAGCGGCGGAATTTGTGGCAAGGACCGGCGTGGACTCGCTGGCTGTCGCCATAGGCACGGCCCACGGCTTTTACAGAGGGGAGCCAAGGCTGGATTTTGAGAGGCTGGAAAGCATAAGAAGGTTGGTCCCGGTGCCCCTGGTGCTTCACGGCTGTTCCGGAGTCCCCGACGAGATGTTGAGAAAGGCCGTATCTCTTGGGATCTGCAAGATAAACATTGCCACGGATATTAGAACGGTTTTTGCCATGGCATTGAAAGAGTTTTTTAAAAATAACCCCGGGGAGGTGGATCCAAGGAAATATTTTAAGCCCGCTATGAAAGTCGTAAAAGACCTGGTAAAATCAAAAATTCTGCTGGCAGGCGCCAGTGGTAAAGTTAAAAGGAGGACGCTTAATTGATTGACTTAAACGATATAAAAAAAATAAGAGAAATAGACTCGCTGGGATCGCTGATTACCACAGAAAATTACGATGTTCAATTCAGAGAGGGCTTTGAACTGGGAAAGAGTTTTGAAATAAAAAACCCCGGAAGGGAATTTCATGAGCTGGTTTTATTGGGCACCGGCGGCGGTTCTTCGGTGGCCGGCGGATTGTTGAGGTCCTATCTCTTTGACGAACTTAAAATCCCTGTGATAATAAATCAGGGCTACGACGTGCCTGCTTTTGTTGACGGCGATTCACTGGTTTTCGTGGTTTCCCATTCGGGGAACACCGAAGAAACTTTAAGCGCTTACGAGCAGGCCAAAAAAAGAGGAGCTTACATGGTGGCCATCACCTCCGGCGGAAGGCTGGAAGAGATATGCCGGCGGGACGGTGTCCCGACCCTTATTGTCCCTTACGATATAGGCCATCCCCGGCGGGATCTGGGATACATATTAGTTCCGATGCTGTCGATTCTGACAAAGCTGGGGATGATTTCAGATAAGACCGGAGACGTGGAAGACCTTATCGAGTTATTTTCCGTTTTAAAAGAAAGATACCGGGCGGAGACACCTGTAGAAAAAAATCTTGCAAAGCAGGTGGCTATCAGCTTATACGGTTATATCCCTCTTATATATGGATCTCTGGATTTTTATGATTCTGTAGCCTGGCGAATAAAAAATCAATTCGGCGAAAACAGCAAATTAATGGCTTTTTATAATGTTATACCATCACTGCATCATGATGAAGCTGTGGGTTGGGATATGCCCGCGGAGTTGTTAGAAAAATTTCACCTTTTAGTACTTAAAGATGATATACTTGATTCAGAAAAAATAAAAAAGCGGAAAATTATCACAATCGATATTTTAAAAGAGAGAATGGGAAGGGTTACCGAACTGTATGCGGAAGGGAAAACCAGGCTAGCCAGGATGTTTTCCCTGGTCTACCTCGGCGATTTTATCACTCTGTATACGCCCATATACAGGGGTGTTGACCCGACTCCCGTAGACGTCATCAACCTGTTTAAGAAAAAAATGGCGGAGTGATATAAGTGATACTTACGGTGACGTTGAACACCTCTATAGATAAAGCATATTATGTCGATGATTTCAAAATCGGCGAAGTTGTAAGGGTAAAAAAAGCGATTTATTCGGCGGGTGGTAAGGGGCTTAATGTTTCAAGGGTTTTATCCGTTCTCGGCGAACCTGTAATAGCCACCGGCTTTACCGGCGGCTGTGCAGGAAAATTTATAGAGAATGAACTGGATAATAGTGGAATTTCGCATAGATTCGTTCATATTGAAGGCGAAACAAGATCGTGCATAAATATAATTGACAATTACACCGGCATCCAGACAGAATTGCTCGAGCCGGGACCGGCTGTAAATGAAAAAAATATTGAAGATTTTATCTCAACATATGAAGAATTAATAGAATCTTGTGATTTGATAACCTTATCTGGAAGTGCCCCTAATGGGGTTGAGCCCAAAATTTACGCAAAACTAATCGATATGGGCAAAACGCATGGAAAGAAGGTGATACTTGACACGAGCGGCGAATATTTAAAAGGGGGGATAGAAGCGAGCCCGACGCTGGTAAAGCCCAACAAAAAAGAAGCTGAACTGCTGCTTAATATGACCATTGAAAATGTTGAAGATGCAAAGCTGGCTGCAAAAAAACTGCTGGAAATGGGAGTAGAAATTTCGGTAATATCTCTGGGTTCTAAAGGAGCGGTGCTGGCAAATGGCGAAGATGTTTTGTATGCTCCTGCACCCAGAATTAAAGCGGTAAATACGGTAAGCTGCGGCGATGCCATGATTGCGGGTTTTGCAGTCGCACTATTGAGAAAATATAGTATAGCCGAAATGTTGAGGCTGGGCGTCGCGGTATCGGCGGCAAATGCCATGACGGCGGAAACAGGCAGATGCAAAAGGGAAGATGTGGAAAGGCTTTTAAAGAATGTTTCAGTAAGCAAAATTTAATGTTCAAAGGAGAGGGAAACTTTATGAAAATGAAAAAATTTTTACTTACTGTGCTTGTGATGTTCCTGGGACTGTCACTTATTCTGACAGGATGCGGGGGTTCATCCACCGGCGGTTCCGGGCAGGGCTCAAGTTCCGGCCAGAGCTCAGGTTCCGGTGACCAGAGCTCATCCAGCGCCGCCAAACCCGTCATCGGGTGCGCCATATATAAATTTGACGATACCTTTATGACGTCGGTGCGCGACGCCATCGCCAAGGCGGCCGAGGGCAAGGCGGACGTGGAGATCGTCGACAGCCAGAATTCTCAGCCGACGCAAAATGACAAGATAGATCTTTTCATAACAAAGAAGGTAAATGCTCTTGCGATTAATCCGGTAGACCGCACCACGGCTGGCGTGATTATCGATAAGGCAAAGCAGGCCAATATCCCTGTGGTGTTCTTCAACCGTGAGCCTCTGCCGGAAGATATGCAGAAATGGGATAAGGTGTATTACGTGGGAGCCAAAGCAGAGGAATCCGGAACCATACAGGGCCAGATCATCGTCGATTACTGGAAGTCGCATCCCGAGGCGGATAAGAACAAAGACGGGGTTATACAGTACGTGATGTTGAAGGGCGAACCGGGTCACCAGGATGCCGAACTGCGCACTCAATACTCCATAAAGGCCGTGGAAGATGCGGGCATAAAAACAGAAAAGCTGGCTGAAGACACCGGAATGTGGGACCGGGTCAAGGGACAGGAGAAAATGGCGGCCTTCCTCGCATCGCTGGGAGATAAAATCGAGGTCGTCTTCGCCAACAACGACGATATGGCACTGGGAGCCATAGAGGCTTTAAAGGCTGCCGGATATTTCAAGGATAACAAATTCATGCCGGTGGTCGGCGTTGACGCCACCGCACCCGCCTTACAGGCTCTGGAAGAAGGAACGCTTCTCGGCACCGTGCTGAACGACGGCAAGAATCAGGGCAAGGCCACATTTATGCTTGCGTATACGCTCGCCCAGGGTATAGAGCCGACCAAGGACAATATCGGCTATGAAATCACCGACGGCAAGTATATCTGGATACCTTACAAGAAGATCACGAAAGAAAATATAAATGAGGCAAAATAAGCTGCTGAATAAAGTTATTTGTGATTTGTGCAGGGGGCGGTGCACGACTGCATTGCTCCCCTGCCTGTAATTTAAAAACAACATAAAAAAGGTGACATTTGATATGGCTGAAAATGAATTTTTGCTTGAAATGAATAACATCTCCAAGGAATTTCCGGGCGTAAAGGCGCTGGACGATGTGACTTTAAAAGTCAGGGCGGGGACCATTCACGCTCTGGTGGGTGAAAACGGTGCAGGGAAGTCCACTCTTATGAAATGCCTTTTCGGGATATACAGGCCTAACTCGGGCCAGGTGATTTTAAACGGGGAAAAAGTAGATATAAACAGCCCCAGGGATGCTCTCAAAATGGGCATTTCAATGATTCACCAGGAACTGCACCCGGTGCCCCACAGGAGCGTTATGGAAAATATCTGGCTGGGGCGGTTCCCTGAAAGAAGATACGGGCCTTTGAGTTTTGTGGACCATAAAAGGATGTACGAAGAGACGGAGAAGCTGTTAAACGAATTCAGCATCGATATAAAACCGAATACGACGGTGGGAAGCCTTTCAGTTTCAAAAATACAGCTTATGGAAATCGCAAAGGCCATATCCTACAATTCAAAAATAATTATAATGGATGAACCGACCTCTTCCCTCACTGAAAATGAAGTGGAACACCTGTTCAGGATAATCCGGGACCTGAAAAAACGGGGAGTGGCTGTAATTTATATATCTCACAAAATGGAAGAGATACTGAAAATAGCCGACGAGGTAACGATAATGCGTGACGGCAGGCGCATCGGCACATGGCCCGCCTCGGAACTCACCATTGACATGATGATTTCAAAGATGGTGGGCCGGGAGCTTACCAACAGATTCCCCAGCCGCCATAACGTCCCGGGGGAAGTGGTGTTGAAAGTGGAAAATTTCACATCGCCCCTGCCGAAATCGTTTAAAAATATTTCCTTTGAACTGCGGAAAGGCGAGATACTCGGCATGGGCGGGCTGGTGGGCGCCCAGCGCACCGAATTGATTGAGGCGCTGTTCGGATTGAGGTCTGTGGAGTCGGGAGAGATTTTTATTAAGGGCAAAAAGGTAAAGATAAAATCTCCCATGGACGCCAAAAGACATAAAATGGCGCTGCTCACGGAAGACCGCCGGCTTACCGGCATAATCCCGGTACTGCCGGTGCTGGAAAATACTTCTATAGCCAATATAGCCCGTTATGTCAAGCCCTATTTGTTGCTTGATGAAAAAAAGATGAAATCGGATGTGGCGAAAAATACGGAACTGCTCAGGGTGAAAACCCCTTCCCTGAAAACATTGATAAGGGACCTTTCGGGAGGAAACCAGCAAAAAGTGCTGTTTGCCCGCTGGCTGCTCACAGAGCCGGAGATACTGCTGCTGGACGAACCCACCAGAGGCATAGATGTGGGCGCAAAATATGAGATATATACGATTATAGCGGAACTGGCCAGACAGGGCAAGAGCATAATAATGATATCTTCAGAAATGCCCGAACTTCTGGGCATGTCTGACAGGATAATGGTCATGTGTGAAGGCCACCTTTCGGGGATAATCGAAGCAAAAAACGCCACGGAAGAAGAGATAATGCGTCTTGCCACCAGGTTTATAGCATAATTTTTGGCACCATTCAAAATCTGCGGCAAGCGTTGTGAGGAGGCTTTTTATCTATGTTAAATACAAATATAAGAAAAAAAGCGGATATAAGAGAATTTCTCTCCCAGAATGCCATTAATATGGTGCTGCTGGCCCTGATTATAATCATCGCTGCATGGAATCCGGCCTTTCTGTCCATACGGTGCCTGCGGGATATCCTGGTACAGTCGTCGACCCGTGCTATCATCGCACTGGGAGCCGCTTTCGTGCTGATAACAGGAGGCACCGACCTTTCGTCCGGCCGCATGGTGGGGTTTGCCGCGGTTCTTTCATCATCCATGCTGCAGACTGCCGACTATGCTAGGCGCTTTTACCCCAACCTGCCCAATCTGCCCTTGTGGCTGCCCATATTGCTGGCCGTTCTGGCGGGCCTTGCCGTCGGTCTGTTGAACGGTATGATAGTCTCGAGATTGAGTGTCCCGCCGTTTATAGCCACGCTGGGAACCATGGTCATGGTGTACGGCATAAACTCCATTTACTTCGATCTGCCGCCCAACAATTCCCAGCCCATAGGCGGCCTGAGAAAGGATTTCACCAATCTGGGCACAGGCTTTATAGGTCCCAACGGGTTGTACTCCATCCCCTATATTCTGATAATAGCCGTTACCATGGCGCTGGTGGCTTGGGTGATATTGAATAAAACCAGTCTGGGCAAAAGCATTTACGCCATCGGAGGCAACGTCAACGCGGCCACAGTGTCGGGCATCAATGTGGCGAAAACACTGCTTTTCGTCTACGCCTTCGCCGGTGCTCTCTACGGCGTGGCGGGGGTGCTGGAGGCGGCCAGGACCGGCGGCGCCACCAACAATTACGGTTTCATGTACGAACTGGACGCCATAGCCGCCTGCGTGGTCGGGGGAGTCTCAATAACTGGAGGCGTGGGCACCGTTCCGGGCGTGCTGAGCGGGGTCCTCATTTTCACCGTAATAAATTACGGCCTGACTTTCGTCGGCCTGAATCCATACTGGCAGCAAATAATAAAGGGTTTAATTATAGTGTCGGCCGTGGCCTTTGACATCAGAAAGTCCTTCGTAAAGAAGTAGGATCAGGTGCACGAATTTTAGTTAATCTGTGATTCATGCCCGGGGCCTGCTGCGGACATAAGGTTGAGGCCAAAAAAAAGAGAGGCGCCGGGCCGGAGGGTTTTGTGGGCAGACTTGTGTTTATCACATCTAAAGAAGGGGTCGGTATGTATTTTATAGGCTGCGATCTCGGCGGGACCAACATTGCCACAGCCCTGGTGGATGAAAAGGGGCGTATCATAAAAAAATCCAAATTTCCCACGGAAGCAAAGTTCGGCCCCGACCACGTGATAAAAAACATGAAAGAAACCATATATGAGGTCATGACTGAAGTGGCGGGAATAAAAGAGATCAGAGGCATCGGTCTCGGCATACCCGGGCTGGTGGACTCTGAACGGGGGATTTCCAGATTCGCCGGAAACCTGGGCTGGGAGAATGTGCCGGTAGTCGAAAAAATTAAAGAAGATTTTGAAGTCCCTATATTTATGGATAACGACGTAAGAGTGGCCACTCTGGGAGAAAAATATTTTGGAGCCGGCAAAAATGTGGATAACTTAATATGCATTACCGTGGGCACAGGAGTGGGATCGGGAATAATCATAGGTGGCAAATTGTTCCGGGGTTCTTCGGGCAGTGCCGGTGAAATAGGTCATATTACCGTTTTTAAGGACGGACTCTATTGCAACTGCGGAAATCGCGGATGCCTTGAGGTTTACGCATCCGCCACCGGCATTGCAAGAAGAGCGAGAGAATACATTCAGGCCGGTAATTACACAGTAATGATTTCCCTGGTGGGAGGAGACTTGTCGAAAATCACCGCCGAAACGGTATCGAAAGCTTATGACCTGAAAGACAGACTTGCCGTGAAGATAATGGACGAGACGGCGGAAATCCTGGGCATTGGCATCGCAAATTACATTGATCTCATTAATCCCGAGATGGTCATAATTGGGGGAGGTGTGTCCCTGGCGGGCGAAAGACTGCTGGAACCTTTGAGAAAATACGTGAGATTGAGAGCAATGAGAAATGTGGCGGAAAATGTTCAGATAGTAAAGGCGGAACTGGGTGACGAATCAGGCATGGTGGGGAGCGCCGCTTTAGCCATGATGAATCTGGGGGTGCTGAGTTAAAGGGCGAAATTCAGCTGAAAATAAGGATAAGATAAATAAATTAATAGAAAGGGGGATACGAACATATGAAATAAATTATTTTATAATTAAGACGGAAAAAACAGGAGTTTACCTATTTTTTGAAAATTAAATTAAGGGGGATTTAAAGGGAATTAAAGGGGGATTTAATAAGGATGGGAAAGCGGCGTAAGTCAATAGTATTATTTGTTATGCTCATTTTTTTACTCAGCAATGTGAATGTGGCGGCTTTAGCCGATGCCACCTGGTCTGGCGATGAGTGGAATAATAAACCAGCAGTATTCAAGATTAACGTGGAACCGGCTCATGCATATTTTATTCCCTTTGATACAGTGGAAAATGCCCTAAAATACGCGGCCACACTTGAAAAAGAAAGCTCACCTTATGTGAAATCATTAAACGGCAAATGGAAATTTAAATGGTCGCCCAATCCAGCATCTAAACCTGCTAATTTTTATGATCCCAATTATGATGTGAACAATTGGGGAGAGATAACGGTACCGGGTAACTGGGAAACCCAGGGATACGATTATCCTATATATACAAACATTACTTATCCATGGGCGGGTTACGAGCCGGTAAGTCCGCCAAAGGCGCCTACGATATATAACCCAGTGGGCTCCTACAGGACCACATTTACAATTCCAGAGAATTGGGACGGCAGAAAGATATACTTATCGTTTCAGGGAGTTCAGTCGGCTTTTTATGTCTGGGTGAACGGCCGTCAGGTGGGCTACAGTGAAGACAGTATGACCCCAAAGGACTTTGATATAACTCCTTTTATTCAGCCGGGTGAAAATGTTCTGGCTGTGGAGGTGTATCGCTGGTCAGATGGGTATTACCTGGAAGACCAGGATATGATCAGACTGAGCGGCATATTCAGAGATGTGTTTTTATACTCAAAGCCTAAAGTAAACATCTGGGATTTCAGCGTGGCGACCGATCTGGACGAGCAATATGTTAACGCCACATTGACATTAAATGTGGAGCTGAGAAATTTAACTGCAGCAGAAGGAGTTTACAGTGTGGAAGCTCAACTTTATGACGACCAGCAAGCTGTATTACCCAGCCCTGTAGTAATAAATGCGGATGTCACAGGGAGAAATGAAGTAATTGTTAGCACAAATCAAGTGATAGAAAACCCCAAGAAATGGTCGTCCGAATACCCGAACCTGTATACTATTGTTTTATCGCTGAAAGATCCTGATGGAAACATTATCGAAACGACAAGTTCCCGGATTGGCTTCAGAGAAGTAGAAATTAAAGATAAACAGATTCTAATAAATGGCAAAAAAGTCCTGTTTAAAGGTGTAAACCGCCACGAGATAGATCCCGTTTTGGGCAAGACTATGACAAAGGAGAGAATGATCCAGGATATAAAGATAATGAAACAATTTAACATAAATGCGGTAAGGACATGCCACTATCCGGATGACCCCTTGTGGTATGATCTTTGCGACGAATACGGCCTGTATGTTATGGATGAAGCGAATGTTGAAAGCCACGGGGTAAGCGGTTCAGTTCCAAAAAGTGATCCGAATTGGACGGCTGCCGTTATAGACAGGGCACAAAGTATGGTGGAGAGAGATAAAAATCATCCGTCTGTAGTGATATGGTCACTGGGCAATGAAGCTGGAAGTGGAAGTAACTTTCAAGCGGAAGCAGATTGGATACACCAGAATGATATACAAAAACGACCAGTACATTACGAAGGTATGAATTCAGTAGCTGATATCTATAGTCAGATGTATGCCTCTGTGGAAACTGTAGAAAGCTATGCGAAAAATCCCAATAATACAAAGCCATATCTGCAGTGCGAATATGCCCATGCAATGGGCAACAGTGTAGGAGATTTATATCAATATTGGAATGTTTATAGAGCCTATCCAATACTACATGGCGGTTTCATATGGGACTTTGTTGATCAAGCGCTTCTATGGCCGGTGCCAGCAAAAAAGACTGTGAAAGATCTGAGTGCGAATCAATTTGCGGCGGATGTGACAGGAACAATTTATGATACGGGTGATGTAACATACGGAAAAGTATTAAAAGGATATGCACTATTACCTCAAAGCGATAAATTGGGCTTCACCGGAAAACAACCCTTTACTCTTGAAGCATGGGTGTATCCAAAATCAAAAGCTTCACATCAGGTCATACTAGCCAAAGGTGATACTCAATATGCTCTGAAAACAGATGGTAGGGGAGAAAACTTAGAGTTTTTCATCTATGATAGCACTGCGAAGTGGATTGCTGTGAACTCTCCTTTACCCGCTGACTGGGTGAATAAATGGCATCATGTGGCTGGAATAAATGATGGAAATACTTTGAAATTATATATCGATGGTAATATTGTTAATACTAAAGATGTTTCTTCAAACAGTATAAATCAAGGGAATAATTATGTGCTGGGGATAGGGAGAGATCTGGAAACAGGTAGAGGCTTTAACGGCTTAATAGACAAGGTCAGGATTTACAACAAAGCATTAACAATTGATGAACTGAATTCTAACACGAGAACTCCCGAAGATGAAGGAGTTGTAGCATGGTTCGATTTTGAGAATATAAATGAAGAAAAAGCGTATAAAGATGATTACTATTATGCATATGGCGGTGACTGGGGAGACAATCCAAATGATGGCAACTTCTGCGCAAACGGCTTGATATCAATAGACAGGACTCCGCAACCGGAAATATATGAAGTGAAAAAGGTATATCAAAATATACTGATAAAACCGGTGGACCTGTTAAAAGGTAAAATCGAGATAGTAAATGAGCATTTGTTTACAAATTTAAAAGATGAATACAATGCTAAATGGGTATTAAAAGAAGATAATGAAATAATTCAGCAGGGTAACTTGACGGCTGACGATTTAGATGTGGCACCTCAGACAATGAAAGAAATTACAATACCGTTCACAAAACCGTCGAGTTTGAAAGCCGGTGCCGAGTACTGGTTGAATATAAGCTTTACACTCAAAAATAATAAACTTTGGGCTCAAGCAGGTTATGAGATAGCAAAGGAACAATTTGAAATTCCATTCTCTACTCCCGTTGCACCATCCTTGAATATTAATAGCATGCCTCCTCTGAGCGTGTATGAGGAAGTTTATCAGGTAGAAATAACGGGCCAGGATTTCAGTATAAGTTTTGATAAGACAAAAGGCACTATGACATCCTATGTCTATAAAGGTAAGCAATTGATTAAAGAAGGGCCGATTCCAAATTACTGGAGAGCTCCAAACGATAACGATAAAGGAAACGGAATGCCAGCAAGATGCGCCACATGGAGGTTGGCGGGCTTAAACAGGCAGGTAAGTGATGTAACTGTATCACCTCTAAACGATAAAGTAGTAAAAATAGAAGTAAACGGGACCTTGCCCACTACTGCACCCTCCCAGTATAAAATGACATTTACTGTATACGGAAGCGGCGATGTTCTTGTGGATAACGTCCTGGTTCCGGGCTCAAAATCCTTGCCTGAGATACCGGAAGTGGGGACGATTATAACCATGCCGGCAGGATTTGAAAATATCAGATGGTACGGCAGAGGCCCGCAAGAAAACTATTGGGACAGAAATACCGGAGCCGATGTGGGAGTATATAGCAGTACAGTGGATGAGCAATTTTTCTCATACATTGAGCCTCAGGAAACAGGAAACAAAACGGATGTAAGATGGGTGACTTTGACAGACAGCAGTGGTGTCGGTCTTATGGCAGTCGGGCTTCCTTTACTGGAAGTGAATGCATTGCATTATACACCCTGGGACCTGGACAGTGTGGATCATCCGTATAAATTAAACAGGAAAGATGATATAACATTAAGATTGAATTATCATCAGATGGGTGTTGGAGGAGATAATAGCTGGGGTGCAAGACCTCATCCTGAATTCACATTATACGCCAATAAAACATATTCATACAGCTATAGATTGTTGCCCGTTGATTTAAATGAGATGGATCCGATGCAGGAAAGCAAGACGGCAGTAATTTTATCTCCCCTTTCTGGTATTAAAATAAATGGCAAATCGCTGGATACATTTGACAGCAACGTATATGAATATCAAATCACTTATCCTAAGGGCAAAATTACCGAAATACCGGTTGTCGAAGCTGTTCCTTCCAGCGATGCTGTAAAAGTCAATGTAAAACAGGCTGAAATATTACCCGGACAGGCTGTAATTACCGCTATAAATCCGCTGGGAGAAAGATTCACGTATACTATAGAGTTCAATTTGACCACAGAAATTTATGCAAGTGATGTAGACTGGGAAAGCGCCACGGTTGGCTGGAGTACGATCAAGAAGGATAAAAGTATAGATTGGAATACAATTACGCTATATGACGGTACAAAGGATATAACCTTCAACAAAGGGATCGGGACCCATGCAAATTCTGAAATTATATATGATGTGGCGGGAAAAGGCTACCAAGCTTTTCAGGCGTATGTCGGGCTTGACAGAGAAGCCAGTAACAGCGGCTCTATAGTCTTCCAGGTTTATGTGGATGACACCAAGATATTTGACAGCGGAACGATGAGAAGAAATACCCCGGCAATACCTGTAAATGTAGATCTGACTGGAGCAAATAAATTAAAACTGGTTGTTACTGACAACGGAGATGGAAATAGCAATGACCACGCTGATTGGGCCGACGCCAAGTTTATATTAAAAGATGATACGACTCCTCCATCCGACGTAAGTAATGTCAAGGTAGTAGCAGATGTCGAATCACTGACACTGACATGGACCAACCCGCAGGATGCCGATTTAAACAAGATATGGATAAAATTAACGGATGGTCAGGGCTTTGAAAAATCAGTTTATGCATCGGTATATGATACTTCAGTGACAATAGATGACTTAACGGGTGGAGTAAATTATGCAATAACTATAAAAGCGGTGGATACTTACTGGAATACTTCTGAAGGAATAACCGTCACCGGCACTCCGTTAAAAGCTCCTGTGAATGAGCCGCTAGTAACCATAACCGGCCCCGATACGGTGCAGGCCGGAAGTGAATTTAAACTGAACATAGGCCTGAAGAGCGTGGCGGACAGCGTATATTC
>NZ_JBJYKD010000047.1:0-14822 GCF_049310025.1 Thermorhabdus hydrogeniformans
TCAGCATTTTATGAAGCATTTTTAAGAAATACTGTGAATCGTGGCGTGTTGGTCGTTTAAGTCCAAATAATAGGGGGGCCAGTACAAAATAACCAGGAACACAAGAAATCCTCAACTATTCTATTATCTCCAATTTGGCTTTTCTCTTATTATTTATTCCCTCCTAATGGCTCATCTATATGCCGCTCTGGCCATCCCTCTGTTGAATAGTCGATATAATTCTCTGTATATCCTAAAATTTTTAGGAAAATGCGATGGAATAATGTCTGATAAGAGCGGGTTAAATAAATAAGGTAACTTATTTCCTCATCGGATTGACTAGAACTTCCATGAGCCATTATATTTCTTCCTTTTAACGCCTCATTTTCCACTTCTCCAATATTCAAACCAATCTCCTCAAAAAAGAATGCTAACTGTTCGTTTTGTGTCATTTTATAGGCGTCTGATATTTTACGAATCATCCTATCTCCGTATTTTTGCCGTTGTAATTTGGTGACAATGATTTTCATACCATCTTCAATTAACTCATCAAACTCTTTCTTCGATAAATAAACACCCTTTGTCTTTGATTTGTTTGATTTGAACCACGCTTTTGCTAATATCTCAACACCTGCATGTAATATTGGAAGGTTTGCCCCGATAGGCAGGTCATTAGAAATCCAATACCTCCATAGCGCCTCGTTCAAATTTAATACGTTCCGCAATTCTAAATACCTGGGTACAACCTGATTCAAAACTTTTTCTATTCTGTTAAAATCAGAAAAAGAAAACCGAATAGGAGATAACCCAGGTGACCGAGATAAAGAGATCACGTTATCGCCCCATGGATTTAAAGCAACCTGTTCAATTGGTTGTCCCATTGAATCAAATGTTGAGTAACCAATATTCAATAAATGTTTGCCAATTATAAAACTTGTTATTTCAGCTATAGCTTCTCTTGTGTATCGGTCTGGGATTCCCCCCCATTCCCTACGGTATTCTATACCAATATTATTTGACCACTCGGGTCCTAAACCTTTGGGAACCTTACTAAGAATATATTTTATTTTACCTGCATCAATAAACGCAAAATCTCTATTATAACTTTCACCTACACCTCCAGAATAATTTTTACTTTCCCCGTCAACTGATAGACGTTCCCTTACAAATGTTTGGGAAAAACTTCTTTTTGTGGTTCTAGGAAATATATGTTCAAAATCATCGGGCCCATTCAAAAACCACTCAACATGCCAGTCACTTTGCTCTCGATTAGAATATTGAATCTTTAACTCATATGTAGCTAGTTCTGCCTCAAAATTTGTCACATAACCTTCACCGTTCCAAACAAACTTCTTTTGAATGTTTCTTACAAAACAATGATTTAATGTATACTTTACCAGGCCAGTAGCATCAGTGCCTTCAACAGTAAACGTTGGTACTTTAGTTCCAGCTATACCTTTTTCAAATTCACTATGCTCATCATTATTGCTGACGGTTCCATACACTTTTGCTTTAATTTTATATGACTCATCTCTCCAAACTTCAATTCGTTGGGAACCTTTTGGAAGTCCACCAAGACTTGTTAAGTTTTGAATAATGATTTTGTCTCTTAATACTTCCCATTCAATTCTTTCCAAAATATTTTGCGGCATGAAATCACCCCCAAAACAAAGTAGAAGTTATAATTAATGATACCTATTTAACGTTTACCTGAAGATATTGTAAAATTGAATTCAAACTTATTCCTACAATACGAGCATTTTCTTACTTCAGCATATCACTAATTACCTCAAACGCAATTTTGAGTATACCCTCTCAATTCAATTATACCTTTCCTGTAAGAATTTCATAAGGCTCTTTCTCCAAAAGCCAATAATCAAACAATATCTGCGCCACTTCCCTGCCGAACTGTACCAGGTCGTTTCCGTTTAAACATGCGGTAAAGATGATCTCCTGGGCTGCATTTATGAGTTTTTTTCCTACCCTGTCATGCAACACATCACCCTTCCTTGGCTGATGATGGAATTATAGCATCCATTATGAAAAAGATAAAGAATAGTATTGAGAAATAGGAGAATGATACTTATAATTTTATACAATGAGAATATCTTAAAATCATTCAGGGAGGGGGTGACATACTTATGGGTGATAAGGAGCAATCCGAAATAACACTGCTTTTATCGGATATAACAAAGCTACTAGAAAAAATAAAATCACAAATAACAAAGCCTAATAAAATTGAAAAAATATGGCTTGAACATCTGGTTTTAGGTAAAAAAATACTGGAGTGGTCACTAAAAAAGTACCGCATTTTTTTTAAGGGGACTCCAAATGTAGTCAAGAAAGGGTACATATTCTTTTGTGAGCTTGGTTTTAATATTGGAAGTGAGCAGAATCACAAACGCCCAGTAGTAGTCTTACAAAATGATAAGGGTAATAGCAGTTCACCAACCACTATTGTAGCTCCAATTACTACACACCGAGGAATGACAGTTTTAAAGGAAGAAAACGGTAAGCATTATATCAAATATTTGGATGATCAAGGAAATGAATGCTATAAGAAATTGGACTATTATGAGATACCAGTTGAAATTATGCCTAACTACAAAAAAGAAATCACTGGATACATAAATCTCGCTCAAATAAGGACTATAAGTAAGAAAAGACTCGAAAAGTCACATGTTGCAATTATTAATGAAAGGACATTAAACAAAATAAAGCCTGCTTTGCTACAATTGTTTGATATGTAAAACCCTCAATAAAATTTCTTCTTACTGGTCTTGACATACTGGCAAAAAGGTTTTAAAATTTAATTAGTACAACAGATATCGTTCTAAATGCTATTTAGAACATTTTCAACTTTTACGGCCAGTATGCTATACTGGCTACAATTATTTGTATGGTATTAAACTTGTAAGCTTTCGCATAATATATAGTACAACTGATATCGCACTGGACGCTGTCCAGAGCATTCTCAACAGTTTTGTGGGATACCTATTAAGGTATCCCATTAAATTTTAACTTTAATATTCTAAATTATAAGCAATAGGACTATCGTTTTTAAAAACGTCCTCGAAAATAAAAAAAGAAATGCCATCGCAATCAGGCATTCCAAATACGTTTTTAAAAAGCTATTATGTAAGCCACCACATCAACATGTAGCAACTGAATTACGGTTCATTATAAAATTGAATGCAACACCCAAAAATTACAGAAGTTTTGCTACAACGTTAGTTAATCTAGAAAATAGAAGATCTGATATTAAGTATTTACATATCACATAATTGTTATACGTCATTTACAATAATTTGACTATTTGTCAATTATTTGAAGTATCTAATTCTCCATATCTTTGTAAAATTCCTTCCTTATACCCGCTTTTCGCAACACTTTCCACAGCTTTGGAACTTCTCCCTGTCTCTTTAACTCCTGAACCGCCCACTTTATCCTTCTTAACTGGAAGTCCCTCCTGCTTTCCTTCACCGAATCAAGATATTGCTTTGTGAGAGGTAACTTATCCAAATGTTTTTCAAGAAGCCCTCTTATACCCAATTTGTTACCAATCAGGCTTATAGTAATCCTTTCAGGCTTTACAGTAGAGTTTAGCATCTCCTCGACTACCGTTTTTACCTTGGCTAATATCTCTCTATCCCTTTTATCCCAATCAACACGTGTATTTTTATATCTATATATCGGCTCTGGAGAATTAAACTTAAGCCATTCTTTGTCATTTCTATACAGCCAAGCGTAAACTGCCTTGTTTAACTGCCGAAGTTCCGTTTTGCTTTTGTCAGGATACTGATTCATCAACTTAAGCCATTCTTCTCGGTAATATTCCCTCTTATCAGCAGCCTTAATACTGTTCCCTTTACCTTCTATAATCTCTCGATTACTTCTTTTCGCCCAGTAAATCTCAAGCCCCAGTTTGGCTGCATATTTCTTTACCGTCTTCGGATCTGCTCCCATCAGCTTTGCTGTTTGCCTCAAGCTCAATCCCTTTTCGACAAGTTCCTTAAGCTTTGCCTCCCACACATGCCCGAATTCCTTTATCCTCCCAACCTTATACCGAGATTCTTCAGTAACATCAGGCCCTGTCCTTACATATACAAATCCGCAGTTACACGAAAATGTCCCAACAGGCTTCTTTGTATCGTTGCTGTAAGAGATCTTTAATTGCTTTACCACGGGTTTAAGGTAATGTTCCGCCGCAGGGTTAAGGCACGGCCAGGGTCCGTCTCCAAACGGCTTATAGGTTAACTGCTTATAAAACAAATCGGGAATGGTTATACCCAAAAACCTTGCCAAAAGCAAATGCCTTATGGGATGGCTTGCCCTGTTTCTCCCTCTGACCATATCTGCAAGCCAACTGTTATCACTGCCAATTTCAATACTCGATTGTACAAGTGTCAAAAATTCCTCACCGTAAAACTGTACAAATTCCTTGGTTAGTTTTTTCTGCATTACATTCCCATTTATAGTAGCAAAGCCTTGCTCTATTAACTTCGCTCGATACTGCTCATGAAACCATTCCGTGGGACGCCGTTCAAATTGGTTGTTAAGCAAAAACTCAACATCTTTCGCCAGATTGATTAAATGTGACATGGTTTTATCCGAGTATACAACCACATTATCTGACTCGGTACAATTTTCCTCACTGGCGGCAACATACTGATGCTTATTGTAGCCCTTAATCGGCACTTTGCTATCGCAAAGCATTACCTGATGTTTAAGACACACAAGCACCCCAGGGATCTGGTGGATACGGTGCCAGTATAGCTCTCCGTACCGTTCCTTATCTTCTTCATTACACAATGGGCAGAACCTGAAATAATGGTTTGATACCACGCTGCTTGCCATGATACCCGTCTTGCCGTAAATCCCTTTTCCATTTCTATTCATCATGTTATTTCTAACCCATTGAGTCCTATTTGGAGGCAGAAATGCTGTGTAAAACGGAAAAAGGGTATGATTGTCTATAAGATAGTCCGCTGTGTATTCATTGTTCAGCGGTAGGTTGCTTATTAAAGCATTAATGTTCGATGGAAGTTCCACTACAGCCGTAGCGTTTTTAGTGCCGAAAGCGTCTTCCATGGTGGCTTTAAAGCTGATATTTCCGCTCCGCAGGTGGTACCGCGCCAGGACGCTGTATAGCAGCTCATCGGGGTAAGGTGTAGGAAAGAAGGGCATCATCCAGATCACCCCACTTGGAATATAACATTGTCTATACCTTTTATGAGCTCCTTCTCCTTTAACGCCTCATAAGCCGTCATCTGCTTCTTCCTGCCTTCCTCGACGATAAAACGGATGTCGTTTTCGTTCGTCTTTTTGATAGTGCGTCTGGGTTTACGATTCGTTTTTTCTACAGAAGAAGAAAGAAGCTGGATCGCCTTTACCACCAGCTCCGAAACATCAATCTTTTCCCCTTCTGCTTCCATAACCTGTTCAACAGCTCTTTGGGCTTTCTTTGCTTCGATATTAAGCTCCAGCAGTTTTATAATCGCCTGTTCCTTAATAGAGAGCACTGCTTCTTTCTCTTTTTGCTGTCTTTGCTTTTGTAGCGCTTTCAGCCGCATTTCCGTTTCTATCGTTTGTTTGCTTCTGTCAAGGAAACCTGCAAAGTCAACATTTATTACGGTGCAGATATCGTCATATTTTGCAATCTCCCTTAAGCTTCCCTTTTTCAAAGCCTCCAGCATGGGCTTAACCAGTTGCAAATTTTCTTTGGCAACCTGCCTTAAAAGATCAGGAGTGATTTCTTCTTTTTCAGAGATGATTGCTTTAATTTGCGACATAGCGTAGAGCTTTACAGCAATATCTATAATTCCCTGACTTTCTTCATACAGTGTATCATTGATTTCATCGGTAAGCGGGGTTTCTTTTTTGGTCCACTGATAGCCCCACAGTGCATCTATAAGGAGCTGCCATGTGTCGTCTTTTTTTAGCCTTTCCCAGATCATATCCCCCTGTCCGCTGCCACGCCTTGCCTGTCTGAATTGAGACTGCAGCACGCTCAAAGCCTTTGGCGTGCCGATCAGAACTATGGGTAGGCCGAGCATATTGACCAAAGTGACAAAGAAGTTTAGCATACGCTGATCTCCACCGCTTTTTGCTTCATTGAGGTGCTGGATTTCATCGATTACAAGCAGGCCAAGGCCGAGGTTCTGTGCGACCTTGCAGATAGCATTCACCATGTTGTCGACGCTGTAACGCCCATTTCCGAATTTTTTATAGTAGTCTGTCCCCAACAGGTTGTCCACTTTGTTAAAAAACTCCATACACAAACCTTTGATGGAGCCGTCAAACGGGCAGTCAAGCTTGAGCCAAACCAATTGATACACGCTGAATTTGGTTTCTTTATAGCGTGAATGTATGATCACCTGGGGATACATGCGCAGGATCTGGTTTACCGCCGTACTTTTGCCCATCCCGCTTACGCCGACGATGCTGAAACCTGAAGCAGTAGTCCGAAACAATTCATTGCTTTCTAAAACTCCGTTCATTCCTTTAATTATCTCATCCGATTTTTTCAAACTCTGCACAAATTGGGGTTTTAAAGGGTTGCGTGCAAGATAGCCCTGCCGCAGCAACCTTGAGATCCTGCTCTCTAAATCAAGGTGAACTGGAAGGGGCTGAAATATTTGAAAAAGCCGCTGAACCATGTGAATGCGGTAATGGCTTTCAAGGTTTCGCTCCTGAGGGTGATATGGCGGGTAATAAGCAAGCCTTTCAGCTGCCTCTTCAGCGCATAAAATCGGAGGAAGGGCTTCGATGAAGGGATTCCTTCGGTATTCGGGAATTACCTGCTCTTTATATTCTGCAGGGACAGCCACCGTACCGTTTGGTATTTTCAGTTTATCCATCCCTTTTCTGTAGTGCCTCCTTCTGCTTTCTCTTCAATAATCCCAGCTGCCCTTCCTCTTCCCCTAGTGAATCTTGGCTGTCTGCAAGCGTGACGACAGGAGCCAGCCCTTTTGAGGGTTCTTTATTTAATTCAAAAGCTTCCTTCTCCCGATTAGCAAGCTTTTCTGCCTGACGGTTTGCCCTAATGCTCCTTTTCTTCTTCGCATCGCTTTCTCCGTCATCCTTTGCTGCTGCCGCAGCCTTTTGGGCTTCCTGCACTATATGCTGTATTTCAGCAATCAGCTCCGCTTTCGCTTGTGCTTCACTATCGGCTGCCTTTTTCTGTTTAAGCTTTTCTGCAGCCAAGAGATTTTGAATCTCGTCAAAGGTCTTATCCCTGTACCTCACTTGGTGATCAAGTAGATAGCATTTTTCAAAATTAATACCGTCCGCATCTTTTATGTAAATATAGTTCATGTTCCGTGGGTCGAAACATACCTCCACCTTCCATGTCCCGTTCATTCTGGCTTTTTCAGTCCATCTCTCCTTCAGCATGAGCGGCGAGCCGTAGTACAGGTTCTTAAACCTTATGCCTCTCGGCGTAACAGTTGCCGTATCGGAGGGCATCAGATGGAGTTTCACAATGTCTTCTGGTACATTCCGCAGTTTTCCTGCACGGTTTTCTATCCCCCAGTTCCAGATTTCCCGCGGGATACACTCCACATCGTCGGCAATCATCATTTCTTCACGGTTATAGTTCTTCAAATAGTGCTGGTTGTTGTGGTAAAGCACACACTTTATGATAATTTGCGTAAACTGATAAATATCAAGTTTCGCATCAAGCCTGTAGTCCCTGTCTCCTCTTTCTCTCCCGTCAGGATCGACAGTACCAGGAACAACAGACTTGTACTGCAAATTTACGGTTCTGAAATACTGCTCGATAATCCCTTTCCAATCGCATCGGTAAGGCGGGGTATTCATTATTTTCACATGGAGTCCGTTAATAAGGTTTTCGGCGTTTTTGCTCTCCAGCTCTCCACGGTCTGCGAGGATGGCTTCTGGAATATGATGAACTGGCCAGTCCTCCTCGGTTATTTCAATCCCGTATTCTTTGCAGAAAGCAACTTTATCACTGGCCGCATTTGCAATCGCCATCATCGCCGCATTCCACGAAGGCCCTTCAAGCCCGACATAAATCCCTGCCACCATCCTGCTGAATACATCAATAATTGCGTAGATCACTGGCCGCCCGATAATCCAGTTGCGGTTGTACCTTGATACAAGATACACATCCGCCAATGTCGCATCTACCTGAAAGATGGAACCTGGACCCATTGCCTCCGCAGTAGAGCTCCCCAGGACTGGCCTGTACTCCTGTTCATACTTTTTGGGACTGAAACGGGTTGATATTTCCTTCTTTATATTCCGCTCTTTCTCGAACCAGTAGCGAAACTGCCAGAAGGTGGGGATTTCCGATGCAGGCTTTAATATTGGAACCTTAACTCCGTCTTCGATTTTAAATCCTTCGGAAAAATACTCTTTACGCATCAGTTCATAAGTTAGCCGCAGGGAATGCTTGGCAGAAGAGTAGTAAAACTTGTTAATGGCATTGCGGAATATCTTTTTGACATCTTCATCTACATTTATGCCTTCGCCTACAATATCAGCGTGCTGCCTCGGCCTGCCCCTTTTGGCACTGCCTATCCTTTTCTCTTTTCCTCTGCCGCCGCACAAATAAAATGACGGCAGCAGAGCATTTTTTGTCTTCCCGTTTCTCCAGTATTTTTTGAGGTAGTTTCCGATCGTCTTTACGGATACACCGCTTTTTTCAGCAATGGCTCTGATGTATTTGCTCCGTTCTTTTCGATAATAGATGTGAGGTTCAAGGGTGACGATTCCGCCAATCAGCTCCCACGCCTTGTCTCGCATCTGCCGTTCTTTTTCAGAAAGTTTGTCCTCCTCTACGACCCGTAAAAAAGGATCGTTATGCAATACAGTTGCAAACCCTTCATTTATCCCTTCCTCAATTTCGCTAATCGTTACTGCAAAAGGAAATTCATTTGCTTCTACATCAATTACGAAAGCCAGATCGGATTGACGATCCAGCCATAAGATTCTCTCAATACTTGTTTCTCCACCATTTTCCCATTTGATAAGCATATTAACCGCCAGCATAAGCCTTCCCCCCTTTTCTGGCGGTAGCATCGGTTATATCGACACTATAAGCGGGACGATTAAGGTCAATCGGCTCGTCCATATTTACCTTGATCCTTTTGACCGCAAGAAGGTGCCTGAAGAGGAACATCCCTGTTCCTGGAGCCAATGCATAATCTTTATCAAACAGCAATGCCGTCTTTCGTATCGACTCGGAACTTTGAGAGAGTCTAAATAAAAAAGCCTCTGCCAGCTCAGCCAAGTCACCTTCAGACAGCCCTGTATCAGCATAAGCATAGCGCGCCGAATGTATCCATTCAATGTTTTTTGCTTTGATAACAGGAATATCTTTATTCGTTACAATTCCCCAGTCGATACCCCTTGCTTCCCAATAACGCCTTTCTATTTCAAGCCGTTCAAGGCTTATTCTCCTTTCCAGCTCACTTGCCGCCTTAAGGCTCCTCGCCAAATACCTTACACTGCCATCATGATTCCTCACCGTGATCAAAAACGAAGTTGAAATAACATACGGCGTCCCTGACTTTTTGTCGGTAAACAAATCAAACCGCAGATCTTCTCTATCCTGCACCCAGTCTTCATAATCCAATAGCGGAAAATGTTCTCTTATGTCAATTACTGAATCTTCCCATTCAAGTAAATAAAAGAACCTTGCCTCGCTATCCGTAAAAAGATGGTGAATCCGTCCCGTCTTCCACCCGAAAATTCTGTGGCAGCGGCCCTTTGACGGAAAATCCTGGACGGTTAGCCAGGGCTTATAGTCTTTCCCTTCTCCCTGTCCGCGCCCTTCTTTTAGAAATCTTCTGTATTTTTCTTCTGACCAGTCAGTATTGTATTTCCCATTATCAATCATCTCCTTGAAATAATAAAGAATTTATTATAGTTTTTAAAAGGCGACCTATTTTAACCAAAATACAAAATCTTTTTTATTACTCTGTTTATGTTGTAAAGGATCTGGAGAATAGTCCCCAGATCCTTCTAACATTATGAAACTAACTTAACTAAATCATATTTGCCTAAATAATTACTTATAACAATCGCTTCGCCTTCTATGTTATCATAATAATCATTATAATCATTTTCTGAATCATTATCCTCATCATAAGGAAACTTTTTAATTTTTACGATATAAGCATTATATCCTTTATCAATCAGTTCTTTAACCGCTTTTAATGTTTCAAAGCTTGGATTATCTGCTTCATCCCAACAGCCATTGTCGAAATAGTCCAGTGTAAAATCAGGAAATTCTTTTCTTGCTCTTTCGTACACATAATCTGTTTGGCACTCATATCCTAATTCTAAAGCCAATTTCAATTTTTCACTTCCGTGTTGTTCAATCCAAGCTTTTCTTTCTTTTATGATTTGCTCTTTTTTCTGCCTTATCTTTTCTTCCTTTTCCTTTTTTTTCTTTTCTAGTTCTTGTTCCTGTTCATTTATTATCTTTTCTTTTTTCTTATATTCTTTTTCTAATAACTTTTTTTGTTCCTCTAATATTGCTTTTTTCTCTGTTATCTTTTTCACTCTGTTCTTTTCCCATTCAATCAATTGCTCTACTGTCTGAGGCTCACTAAACCTTTTAACTTCTCTTACTCCTTCAATATTACAATAAAAACCACGAAATGACTGTCCTTCCACAAGGGTATAGTCAACTAAAACTTCATTAAGAGAATATTCTTTGTCTTCGTAAACACTAATCTTTACTCCAATATCTAAATTTTCAATGTTTCCATATTTGTCTACTTTTGCGAGTTCAAGAATTTCTGGTGTAACATCGCAGCAAATTTCTTGCAATTCCTTACCATTGCCTCCGCTCAAAAGGCTTTTTTCCTTCCTTCTTCATCGAGAAGATATCTAATTCTAACTTTTTTGTTTAATTCTGTCGTCATATAATCAACCCCTTTCAGTGAATTTCTAAATATGGGCTTATAATTTGTCATAATTTTGTGTCTATAATAAACCCTTCTATATCCTTCCCTAAAGCCGCAGCAATTTTTCCAATTGTCTGCGGCCTTGGAATTACCTTATTATGTTCTATTCTCATCACAGTTTTTGGACTTAAATTCGCCTCTTCTGCCAGCTGAACTATGCTTTTGCCCTGTCTGGCACGCTCAAGTTTAATTCTGGATAAATCATATTTGGACTCACTCATCCTTTCACCCCCTTTCGCTAACTTTTAGGCTGTTTTTATTATATCATCCATTTGGTTAATTTACAAATTTTACTCTTCATTTTTTACTAACTTTTTTTCCTTTCTTCGTTAACATTCTCAATATAAAAATGTTGTTAGTAACTACTTCCGATACGGCATATGCCAAAATCAAATAATAAGTAATAACAGGAATTATTTATACATACCACCCCTTTCACTAACTTTTAGGACGATTTTATTATAACATCTATTTTGTTAATATGCAAATTTTTCTGTTATATTTTTTACTAACTTTTTTTCCCGCCACTTCTGTGCTATACTCATAACGAAAGGAGATGATCTCAATTGATCGGGGAAAGACTTAAAATGCTTCGGAAAGAAAAAGGACTTACAATGAAAGAAATAGGAAAAATTATTGGAGTTTCTGACGCTGCATGGACTAAATATGAAACCAACCGTGCTGAACCTTCCATAGCCAGTCTAAATAAAATTGCCGATTTTTTTCAGGTTTCACTTGACTTTTTGCTTGGCCGCACTAATATAAGAGATCCCCAGTTTGTAGAAAAGGCAAATATGTTGAGTGAATTCATAAAAGAATTCGAGTGGTCTGCCATAGGGGATCCATCTCAAATGTATTTTCTGGTAGAAAATCTATCCGAATCTATTCGAAAATATAAAAGAGAGCAAATAACAGAATCAGAACTACAATCACTGTTAAAAACCATCAGCGATGTAGTGGTTTACTTTAATGATCTTTCGGATCTGAAAATAAACAACAAAGCTATTACTAAAGAAGTCATGACACTGTATAAAAAGTTTTTATCTCAAATTATTGAGGACTTAAATAACATTTTTGAAGAGCTATATAAAAATGTATTGGACGAGGAAAAACAATAAAAAATATTATGTAGCCAGATTTTATTATCTTATTTTCGTTTTTAAAAACGAAACAACCGAAAAGTCCGTTTTTAAAATCGTAAAACTTGCTACATAACGTAATATTATGAAGCTAGATTATGTAGCATTCCAATCTGCTAAATATTAGGAGGGAATTATGTGGATTGGATAAAGGAATTTGAAAAAATATTAAAGCAAACAGGGAAAAGCCAGAATACGGTTGAAAGCTACTGTACGGACATTCAAGAATTTTTGCAATGGTTTGGGCAAACATATGGAAAGCCTTTTGACGGGCGTCTGTTTGAACAAGATGTCCGCGAATACCGCAACTATCTCTTAAATATTCTAAAACAAAAACCATCGACCATTAATCGGAAAATGGCTTCACTCAAGTGCTTCAACCAATTCCTTATACAAGTTGGCAGTGGGACTGAAATAGAGATATGCGGTATTTCTCTTTCAGATATACATGATAGAGAAATCCAGACAGTTGACCGAATTTCCCTGAACAGGCTTAAACGTGCAATATATTCGAATGGGAACAAAAGGGATATCGCTATTATTGAAGTTCTTTCAAACACAGGAATCAGAGTGAGCGAATTGATTAATTTGACAGTGGACGATGTTATCCTTACAAAACGCAATGGTAGTCAAACCTACTCTTACATAATAGTGAGACAAGGGAAAGGCGAAAAATATAGGGAAGTACCGCTCAATGCTTCTGCCAGGAAAGCATTACAAGAATATCTTTCAGCCCGAAATTCTGTTTGCAAAAAACTTTTTGTCGGCCAGAGAGGCCCCTTACAGCGGGAAGCAATAGACAAAATTCTAAAAAAGTATTGCCGTATAGCTGGCATTGAAGAGATTTCTGCACATGTTCTGCGCCATACTTTTTGCACCCGTCTGATGTCTGAAAATGTTCCCTTACCCATCATTTCAAAACTTGCAGGCCACTCAAGCATCCAAACTACAATGAACTTCTATATTCGAGTGAGCCGAGCCGATAAGGCTGCTGCAGTAGAAAAACTTTCCTAACATAATGCAAACAAAAAACCGCAGGATTCTTTAAAAACCTGCGGTTTCACTTATTTTTAAGATGCAGAAATTCTATTTCCCTGTAAGCAATTCATAAACGTTAGCTACATTTATTCCAAATTCTGCTACATCATTTTCGTGGTGCGCAAGATAAATTATCTGCTCTAATACATCTTCTGCATTATTATATTTTCCCTTATCCATAATGATAACCTGCCCTCCAAATTTAATATGTATGGAAACATATTATAGCGCACAAAGCAATAGAAAAAAAGCACAAACAATTATTTTTCGAAATTTTAACCCTGCAATTTTGAAATCTTCACATGTTTCTATTTTACGATTTTAAAATCGTTGTTTCGTTTTAAAAAATGAATAAAAAAAAGGAGCAGAAATTGCTCCTTTCGAAAAATATTTAACAGAAAAGAAGGAGGTAATTAAAACCTGTTCGTCCTTTAAAATCCACACTTCGTGCAAAAACATATTAAACAAATATCGCTCCGCAAATCAAGTCTTTTATGTTTAGCAACATTCTTCCAGAAAATACTAAAAAATGATGGGTAAGAAGCAAAGCCAGCAGAAGATTTTAAAATCCATTTAGCTGCTTTATGCATCAAAGTCACCTATATCAGGGCCGAACTTCTACTTTCATGGTTTTTTATTCATTGATAAAAGGAAAATAATCTGAAATTTACAATGTTTTGCAGCTCCCCATACATGCCATGTTTAATGAAAATTAAGGATAATAGAATATATGGATGACGACAGATTGTTTGAGTTGATTAGGCAGTTTTACTACAACGGAAGTCGCAGGGTTGCATTTCAAATCATTTTTAAAAACCAGTATGTACGCCGCTACAAAAATAGTAGCGGCAAAACTCCTGCTTTATCAAGAAGAAGAAAGGGGAAGAAATCTATATAAAACGGCATATTTCAAATGCCGTAATTTTCTATGTATGTACCACAGGAGCTTTTTGGCTCCCGTGAGCGAAGGAGGTATCAAATACCAAGAAAGTCTGTAAAGAGCTCCCCTCTAACCCGAATCCATCATATACACAACATATAAACCAAAGTCAAGATATGCCAGTTAAATTTTCTTATTTACTATACGGTACTATGCTGTTTCCTTAAAAAGCACATAACTATACCCATCCAACCCGAATCTTTCCCGCAATTCTTTATTGGCTTTCCTGTATTCAAAGCCATACTTTTGTACCATTATAGGAATCAATCTTTTATAGTAAACATATTTTAGTTCCTTTTTTATTTTTTCCCCATTCGCACATATTCTTTTCCCAAAAATATCATTCATAGTAACATAGCCTTTTCGTGTTATTTCCTCTATTACAAATTTTTCTATTTCTTCCTGTGCAGTTCTGGAATATTCACTCTCTTGAATCAGATTACCGTATATGTTTGCAGCAAAAGCTTCTCCAAAAATATTTGCAACTAATGTCCTTCCCATTGTTTTTATGGAGCTGTATCCATTATCTATCATTTCCTTAGCAATTTGTTCGGCCTCGTCTGCGACTTCTTCAAGCGGTATTACTGTATAAAAATTTATTTGCCTTTGCCCTGTTTGTTTTGCAATTACCTTCGCCCTTTCTTGAAATTCCTTAGGTACCGCACTTTTTGGTATTTTCCTGATAAGCCCCAATACACAGAACAGGTTTACTTTGAATCTTTGGTATCATCCTTGTTTCCCTTTACAGCCTTCACCCATTTAGGGTTGGCAATGGTGATACGAATA
>NZ_JBJYKD010000048.1:0-14723 GCF_049310025.1 Thermorhabdus hydrogeniformans
TCTACGTGACCTATGGTCCCTACGTTGACATGCGGTTTTGTCCTCTCGTATTTTTGCTTTGCCATATTTATCCTCCTCCAAATCACTTATTGATGATGGAATCCGCTATACTCTTCGGGACTTCAGCGTAATGGGAGAACTGCATGGTGTAAGTGCCTCTTCCCTGAGTTTTTGACCTCAAATCGGTGGCGTAACCGAACATTTCGGCCAGCGGCACGAAGCCCCTGATAACCTGGGCGCCTCCCCGGGGTTCCATGCCTTCTATGTGGCCCCGGCGGGAATTTATGTCACCGATGACGTCGCCCATGTATTCTTCCGGCACCACCACTTCCACTTTCATAATGGGTTCCAGCAGCACCGGCTGGGCTTTCTTCATGCCTTCTTTAAAAGCTATGGAAGCGGCTATTTTGAAGGCCATTTCCGAAGAGTCTACCTCGTGATACGACCCATCGTAGAGGGTAACCTTCACATCCACCACCGGATATCCCGCCAGCACGCCGTTTTCAAGGGCTTCCCGTACTCCGGTATCCACGGCGGGGATGTATTCCTTGGGTATTACGCCGCCGACGATCTTGTTGACAAATTCGTATCCGCTACCCGGCTCCCTGGGTTCGATCTCAAGCCACACATGGCCGTACTGGCCGCGGCCCCCGGACTGGCGGATGAATTTGCCTTCCGACTTGACGGCTTTCCGTATGGTCTCCTTGTAAGCCACCTGGGGTTTGCCCACATTGGCTTCCACCTTAAATTCTCTGAACATCCTGTCGACTATGATCTCCAGATGCAGTTCGCCCATGCCGGAGATAATTGTCTGGCCCGTTTCGGGATCGGTATGGGTTTTGAATGTCGGATCCTCTTCGGCAAGCTTCTGCAGAGCAATTCCCATCTTCTCCTGGTCGGCCTTGGTCTTGGGTTCTATGGCCACCGAGATCACGGGCTCGGGGAACTGCATGGACTCCAGTACGATAGGATGTTCTTCGCTGCAAAGGGTATCGCCCGTAGTGGTATCCTTCAGACCCACCGCCGCCACTATATCGCCTGTGGCGATTTCATCGACTTCCTGACGGTGGTTGGCGTGCATATAAAGGATCCGGCCTATTCTCTCTTTTCTATTCTTGGTGGAATTATACACATATGAGCCGGACTTGAGCGTGCCGGAATATACCCTGAAATAAGTCAGTTTGCCCACATACGGGTCGCTCATAATCTTGAATGCCAGGGCCGAAAACGGTTCGTCATCGCTGGCGTGCCTTTCTATCTCCTCCCCGCTATTGGGGCTGATGCCCTTTACCGGCGGAATGTCCAGAGGTGAAGGCAGATATGCCACTATGGCATCCAGGAGCAATTGCACGCCTTTGTTCCTGTAAGATGACCCGCAGAGCACGGGGGTGAGTTTTACGTCAATGCATCCTTTCCTGATGGCCCTCATGATTTCTTCCGGAGGTATTTCCTCGCCTTCCAGGTACTTCATCATGATCTCTTCGTCCACATCAGAAATGGCCTCCAGCATTTTTTCCCTGTATTCCGCGGCTTTGTCCCGGAGTTCCTCCGGGATATCCGTTTCCTGGATTTCCGTCCCCAGGTCGTTGGTGTAGATGTAAGCTTTTTGATGAATCAAATCCACTATCCCTTTGAAAGTATCTTCACTGCCAATGGGAATCTGGATTGGAACGGGATTGGCTCCAAGCCTTTCCTTCATCATTTCAATGACATTGTAAAAATCCGCCCCAATGATATCCATTTTATTAACATAGGCAATTCTTGGAACGCGGTATTTGTCGGCCTGACGCCAGACCGTTTCGGATTGGGGTTCTACCCCGCCTTTAGCGCAAAACACCGCCACTGAACCGTCGAGAACCCGCAGGGACCGTTCTACCTCCACCGTAAAGTCCACGTGCCCTGGCGTATCGATAATGTTAATGCGATGATCCTTCCAATAGCACGTCGTTGCAGCCGAAGTTATGGTTATGCCCCTCTCCTGCTCCTGCTCCATCCAGTCCATTACGGCAGAACCTTCATGGACCTCACCCATTTTATGCGTTTTGCCGGTATAAAACAGAATCCTTTCGGTGGTGGTGGTCTTACCGGCATCTATATGCGCCATTATACCTATGTTCCGTAGCCTGTCCAGTGATACTTGCCTAGGCACAAATTACACTCCTTTCTATCCCGCCAAGTTTCCCTGAAGTTCAGCGCCTTTTCTACCACCTGTAATGAGCAAATGCCTTATTGGCCTCCGCCATCTTATGAGTTTCCTCTTTCTTCTTGACGGCTCCGCCAGTGTTGTTAGCGGCATCCATGATTTCCGCCGCCAGCTTTTCTTTCATGGTCCTTTCCCCACGGTTCCGGGCGTACTCCACCAGCCACCTTATCCCCAGGGAAAGCCTTCTCTCCTGCCTGACTTCCATGGGTACCTGGTAGGTGGCGCCGCCCACTCGCCTGGGTCTCACTTCCAGCACCGGCATGACGTTTTTCAGCGCTTCGTGAAACACTTCCAGGGGGTCCTTGCCGGTTTTTTGTTTTACTATATCAAAAGCACCATAGCAGATCTTCTGAGCAATACCTTTCTTGCCGTCGTACATTACCTTGTTGATGAGCTTTGTAACCAGCTTATCCTTGTACAGCGGGTCCTCCGGTACATCCCTTCGGACCACATGACCGCGCCTTGGCATCCTATCCCTCCTTTACCGGTTATTTTTTGGGCCTCTTGGCTCCATACAGGGACCTGCCCTGCTTGCGGTTGGCCACCCCTGCGGCATCCAGCGTGCCCCGAATGATGTGATATCTCACACCGGGAAGGTCCTTTACCCTGCCGCCTCTGATAAGCACCACCGAGTGCTCCTGCAGGTTGTGGCCGATGCCCGGTATATATGCGGTGACCTCGATACCGTTGGTTAGCCTTACCCTGGCAATCTTCCTCAATGCGGAGTTAGGCTTTTTGGGAGTGGTGGTCTTGACAACAGTGCAGACACCCCTTTTCTGAGGAGAACCCTTCAAAGCGGGAGCGGTGGATTTGTACACCACTTTCTGCCTTCCCTTTCTCACCAGTTGATTTATAGTCGGCATTTTTACACCTCCTTCCGGTAAACTAAAAAAAGATGCCCTTTATAGGGGCATCTTTAAAGGCGGTATTATTGATTTAAGATCGCAGCCGATGCTGCCCCTACTTCAATCCCACAGGCATCCCCCAACTCCTTCATGGTGGCCACAGGAACTACCTCAATGCCCTTTTGACGGCACAGTTCCTTTAATCCAGCTACTACGTGCTCTTCTGCATCCTGCGCTATGAAAACCACCGAAACTCTATCCTTTTCCAGAGCCTTCATGGTCTGTTTCGTCCCTATGGTCTTTTTGGGGGCCTCTTTTAATTTTTGAAGCATTTTCTCGCCCTCCCGCCAAATGCAATTAAAGAGAGCTTAAACACGCACTTATATATTTTATCATCATGGATTTTCACTGTCAATAAGGGCAGCTTCATCTTGTTTTGCGTTTTCTTGTATTGCATTTTCCCGGGCTTTTTCTTCCACCGGGTGTATCTTAACGTTCCTGTAACGGCTCATGCCGGTGCCCGCCGGGATGAGCTTTCCTATAATAACGTTTTCCTTTAGCCCCAGGAGCGGGTCTACTTTGCCCTTTATAGCGGCTTCGGTCAGCACCCTGGTGGTCTCCTGGAAGGAAGCCGCCGACAGGAAGGAATCGGTGGCAAGGGATGCCTTGGTTATGCCCAGAAGTACGCGCCTTGCTTCGGCCGGTTTTTTCCCCTCCTGTATGGCTTTATTGTTGATGTCTTCAAACTCGAAAACATCTATTAATTCGCCGGGTAAAAGGTCGGTGTCTCCGGGGTTTTCCACCTTTACTTTGCGCAGCATCTGCCGGATTATTATCTCTATGTGCTTGTCGTTGATGTCGACACCCTGGAGCCTGTAAACCCTGAGCACTTCCTGCAGCAGGTATGTTTGGACACCTCTAATGCCTTTTATCTTCAATATGTCGTGCGGGTTGACGGAACCCTCGCACAGCTCGTCTCCGGGTTCCACCACCATGCCGTTTGAGACCTTCAGCCTGGAACCGTAAGGCACCTGGTAAACCCTGGTCTCGCCGGTGGGTGTGGTGATTTCCACTTCCCTCTTCTTTTTGCTCTCGATAACCTTGACCGTACCGCCCACTTCGGTGATCACCGCCTGGCCTTTCGGCCTGCGGGCCTCGAAAAGCTCTTCCACCCTGGGCAGACCCTGTGTGATATCCTCGCCGGCGACGCCGCCGGTGTGGAAGGTCCGCATGGTGAGCTGGGTCCCGGGTTCTCCTATGGACTGAGCGGCAATGATGCCAACGGCTTCACCCACATTTACAACCTGGCCGGTGGCCAGATTCTTGCCGTAGCATTTTACGCACACCCCGTGCCGGGTCCTGCAGGTGAGCACAGACCGTATTTTAACCTCCTCGATTCCGGCCTTTACTATACGGTTGGCCATATCATCGGTGATCATCTCATCGGCGTGGACGATGACCTCTCCGGTGGCGGGGTCCGTCACATCTTCCAGAGCAAATCTGCCCTCAATGCGCTCTTTCAAAGGTTCGATAACCTCGCTGCCGTCCTTTATGGCCTTTACGGTTATACCTTCAGTGGTGCCGCAGTCCGTTTCCCTCACTATTACATCCTGACTGACGTCCACCAGGCGGCGGGTTAGATATCCGGAATCGGCGGTCCTGAGGGCGGTGTCGGCCAGCCCCTTCCTGGCGCCGTGGGTGGATATGAAGTATTCGAGCACCGTCAGGCCTTCACGGAAATTGGCCTTGATGGGGAGATCTATGATCCTGCCGGAGGGATCGGCCATGAGGCCTCTCATTCCGGCCAGCTGCCTTATCTGCTGCTTGTTGCCCCTGGCGCCGGAGTTGGCCATCATGTAGATGGAATTAAACTTGTCCAGGGAGTTCATAAGGGTCTCGGTTACTTTTTCGGTGGCTTCGGTCCAGATCTCTATAATCTTTTCATAGCGCTCTTCCTCGGATATCAATCCCCTTCTGTATAAAAGCTCCACCTGGTCCACCTTTTCGTCGGCTTCGGAGAGGATTTTCTCCTTTTCCGCCGGCACCTCTATATCCGTGATACCTATGGTGATGCCGGCTTTCGTCGCGAAATTGTAGCCCTTTTTCTTTATGAGGTCCAGCACTTCCGCCGTAACCGTGGTGCCGTGGATGCGGTAGCAGCGGTCCACAATCTCGGCCAGCTTGCCCTTATCCACAAGAGTGTTCAGCTCCAGGTCGAAGGGGTCTTTACTCCTGTCCACAAAGCCGAGATCCTGGGGAATACCTTCATTAAATATGATGCGTCCCGGCGTCGTCTTGATGATTTTGCTGCGTTTTTCGCCGTTAATCTCTCTGGTTATCCTCACATTTACTACGGCGTGCAGCCCCACTTCCCCCATTTCATAGGCCAGCACGGCTTCCTGGGGACTTGAAAAGTACTTGCCTTCGCCCTTCTCCCCGGCCCTTTCTATGGTGAGATAATAGGAACCCAGCACCATGTCCTGGGTGGGTGTAACCACGGGCTTGCCGTCCTGCGGCTTCAATATATTATTCGTGGAAAGCATAAGAAGCCTTGCCTCCGCCTGGGCTTCCGCCGAAAGGGGCAGGTGAACGGCCATCTGGTCGCCGTCGAAGTCCGCGTTATAGGCGGTGCACACCAGGGGGTGTATTTGTATGGCCCTGCCTTCCACCAGCACCGGTTCAAAGGCCTGAATGCCGAGCCTGTGAAGGGTGGGGGCGCGGTTTAACAGCACCGGATGTTCTTTAATCACATCTTCCAGCACGTCCCAGACCTCGGGTTTCACCCTTTCAACCATGCGCTTGGCGCTCTTTATGTTGTGGGCGTAACCGTCGGATACCAGCTTTTTCATTACAAAGGGTTTGAATAGTTCCAGAGCCATTTCTTTGGGGAGGCCGCACTGATAAAGTTTAAGTTCCGGTCCCACCACTATCACGGAACGGCCGGAATAATCCACGCGCTTGCCCAGCAGGTTCTGCCGGAATCGGCCCTGTTTCCCTTTGAGCATGTCGCTCAGGGATTTTAATGGTCTGTTGCCGGGTCCGGTGACGGGCCTGCCTCTTCTGCCATTGTCTATGAGGGCGTCCACAGCCTCCTGGAGCATGCGCTTTTCGTTTCTGACTATGATGTCCGGAGCTCCCAGGTCCAGCAGCCTCTTCAAGCGGTTGTTTCTGTTTATTACCCTCCGGTAAAGGTCGTTAAGGTCCGATGTGGCGAAACGCCCGCCGTCGAGCTGGACCATGGGGCGCAGATCCGGCGGAATTACGGGAATTACCTCAAGAATCATCCACTCGGGCCTGTTGCCGGATTTCCTGAAGGCTTCCACAACTTCAAGGCGTCTTAATATCCTCACCTTTTTCTGGCCGTTGGCATCTTTCAGCTCCGCCCTCAGCTCTTTCGCCAGTTTTTCCAGATCTATCTCTTCAAGAAGTTCCTTTATGGCCTCCGCACCCATCCCGGCTCTGAAGGCGTTGCCGTACTTGTCTCTGTATTCCTTATATTCCTTTTCATTTAAAAGCTGTTTTTTGGTAAGCGGAGTATTGCCGGGGTCGATGACTATATAGGAGGCGAAGTATATCACCTTCTCCAGAGAACGTGGAGACATATCCAGCATCAAACCTATACGGCTGGGAATGCCCTTTAAAAACCATATGTGAGAGACGGGGGCCGCCAGTTCGATGTGGCCCATCCTTTCGCGCCGGACTTTTGACTTGGTCACTTCCACACCGCACCGGTCGCAGACCACGCCTTTATACCTTACCCTTTTATACTTGCCGCAGTGGCACTCCCAGTCCTTTATGGGACCAAAAATCCTCTCGCAAAACAATCCCTGTTTCTCAGGTTTCAGTGTCCTGTAGTTGATGGTCTCGGGCTTTTTTACTTCTCCCTTGGACCACTCCCGGATTTGCTCCGGTGAGGCAAGACCGATTTTTATGGAGTCGAAAAAATTCAGTTCAAGCAAGGGGTTTTCTCTCCCTTCTTAAATAATGGGGGACTTAAAAGTCTTCCAGATCATCATCCGTACCGCCCGGTATAATGTCTTTTTCCAGATCTTCGTCCGCCAGGCTCAGGTCGTCGAACTCGGTTTTACCGTCGTCTTCCCCGGTATAATCATCGTAAATCAAATCTTCTTCATTTACTTCCTCTTCTTCTGGTTGTTCCTCTTCTTCCTGTTCCTCTTCATAAACGCCGCCGGGCTGCCCTTCGTCTTCCAGACCCTCCATGTTTACGTCAAGGGGCCTCTCTTCTTCGTCTTCTTCATCGTATTCCTTGATTTCTATTTCTTTTGCGTCTTCCGAAAGTATCTTTACGTCAAGGCAGAGGGATTGCAGTTCTTTTATCAAAACCTTGAAAGACTCGGGTATGCCGGGTTCGGGCACGTTTTCGCCTTTTACTATGGCCTCGTAGGTCTTCACCCGTCCCAGCACGTCGTCGGATTTTACCGTGAGGAGTTCCTGCAGGGTAAAGCTGGCTCCGTACGCTTCCAGTGCCCAGACTTCCATCTCTCCGAACCTCTGGCCGCCGAACTGGGCTTTGCCTCCCAGCGGCTGCTGGGTGACCAGCGAGTACGGCCCTGTCGAGCGGGCGTGAATCTTGTCGTCCACCAGGTGGGCCAGCTTCAGCATATACATGTATCCCACCGTTACGCGGCGGTCGAAATATTCCCCGGTGCGGCCGTCCCGGAGTTCCGTCTTTCCGTCTTCCGGTAAGCCCGCTTTTTTAAGGGTTTCTATTATCTCCTCCTCGGTGGCGCCGTCAAAGACCGGCGTGGCCACATGCCACCCCAGGGCTTTAGCCGCCCATCCCAGGTGGGTTTCCAGAACCTGACCGATATTCATTCGAGAAGGCACCCCCAGGGGGTTCAAGACGATATCCACCGGCGTGCCGTCGGGCAGGAAGGGCATATCCTCAACGGGCATTATTCTGGAGATAACGCCCTTGTTCCCGTGGCGCCCGGCCATCTTGTCGCCCTCTGAAATCTTTCTCTTCTGGGCGATGTAAACGCGCACCAGCTCGTTCACGCCGGGCGGCAGTTCGTCTCCGTTCTCCCTCGTGAACACCTTTACGTCCACCACAATGCCGTACTCTCCGTGGGGAACCCGCAGGGAAGTATCCCGCACCTCACGGGCTTTCTCGCCGAAGATGGCCCTGAGCAGCCGCTCTTCGGCGGTAAGCTCCGTTTCGCCCTTGGGAGTAACCTTTCCGACCAGAATGTCTCCGGCTCTTACTTCCGCACCTATCCTTATGATGCCCCTCTCATCCAGGTCTTTAAGGGCTTCTTCACCTACGTTGGGTACGTCGCGGGTGATCTCCTCCGGGCCCAGCTTTGTGTCGCGAGCCTCAGCCTCGTACTGCTCTATGTGAATGGATGTAAACACATCGTCTTTTACCAGACGCTCGGAAAGTAAAATGGCGTCCTCGTAGTTGTAGCCCTCCCAGGGCATAAAGGCCACCAGCACGTTTCTCCCCAGCGCTAGCTCTCCGTGGTCCGTGGATGGACCGTCGGCTATGGGCTGTCCTTTGACCACGCGCTGCCCTTTCTTGACAATGGGCCTCTGGTTTATACACGTACCCTGGTTGGACCTCAAGAATTTGTGGACTTTATATACATCAAGACCCCCGTCACCGTCCCGGCGAACCACGATTTCGTTTCCCGTAACCCTCTCCACCACACCGTCGTTTCTGGCGAGAATCATTACGCCGGAATCCACCGCCGCCTTGTGCTCGATGCCCGTACCCACCAGAGGGGCTTCGGTGACCAGGAGCGGCACCGCCTGGCGCTGCATGTTGGAACCCATCAAAGCACGGTTGGCGTCGTCGTGCTCCAGGAATGGTATGAGAGCCGTGGCCACGCTGACCAGCTGTTTGGGCGATACGTCCATGTAGTCTATCTCATCCGCCGGCACCACCACTATTTCCTGCTTGCGCCTGGCGGTAACCCTTTTCTGAATGAATCTTCCTTCTTCGTCAAGAGGGGTGTTGGCCTGGGCGATGGTGAAGGCCTCTTCGTCATCGGCGGTGAGATATTCAATCTCGTCGGTGACAACCCCCCGCTCCTTATCCACCTTGCGGTAAGGGGTTTCTATAAATCCGTACTGGTTCACCCTGGCATAAGTGCTGAGAGAACCTATCAGGCCGATATTCGGACCTTCCGGGGTTTCTATGGGGCACATGCGGCCGTAGTGGGAATCGTGCACGTCGCGGACCTCAAACCCGGCCCTTTCCCGGGAAAGGCCGCCGGGGCCCAGGGCGCTGAGCCTCCTCTTATGGGTGAGCTCGGCCAGCGGGTTGGTCTGGTCCATGAACTGAGAAAGCTGGCTGCTGCCGAAAAACTCTTTAATAGCCGCCACCACGGGTCTGATGTTTATAAGCCCCTGGGGCGTTATGGTGTCTACGTCCTGGATGGTCATTCTTTCCTTGACCACCCTCTCCATTCGGGCAAGGCCTATCCTGAACTGGTTCTGCAAGAGTTCGCCCACAGACCGCAGTCTGCGGTTGCCCAGGTGGTCGATGTCGTCTATGTCGCCTATGCCGTAGGAAAGGTTTAAAAGATAATTTACCGAGGCCACGATGTCGTCTACCGTTATATACTTTTCGGTGCGAAAGACATCGGAGCCATCCCCGTCCGAGTACCCGTTGCTTATCACCTTTACGACCTTGTCTTCCTGGACCTGAATTTTTATTTCCTTAATTTTAAGGGATTCGAGCAATTCCGCCATTTTGCGGGTTATCTTTTCACCCTTCTTGAGTATAACCTCGCCGGTGTTAGGATTTTCAACATTCTCGGCGCTGATTCTGCCGACTATGCGGTTTCTGAGCCTGAGCTTTTTGTTGAATTTGTAGCGCCCCACATGGGCCAGGTCGTACCTCTTGGGGTCGAAAAACAGCGCTTCCAGCAGCGCCCTGGCGTTTTCCACGGTGGGCGGTTCACCGGGGCGAAGCCTCTTGTAGATCTCCAGCAGGGCTTCCTCCTGATTTTCCGTATTATCCTTTTCAAAGGTGCGAAGGATCTTCTCGTCCTCGCCCAGAAGTTCCAGAATCTGGGCGTTGCTCCCGTATCCCAGCGCCCTGAGAAGCACCGTAACGGGCACCTTTCGCGTCCTGTCTATGCGGACGTTTATAACCTCGTTGGAATCCGTTTCCATCTCCAGCCAGGCTCCCCGGTTGGGAATAATCGTCGCCGAATACAGGTCCCGGCCGTTTTTGTCTCTCTGTCTGTCGAAATAAGCCCCCGGCGATCGGACCAGCTGGCTCACAATGACCCTCTCGGCCCCGTTGATAATAAAGGTGCCGTTTTCTGTCATGAGAGGGAAATCGCCCATAAAGACTTCCTGCTCTTTTACTTCGCCGGTCTCCTTGTTTATAAGTCTGACCTTGACTTTTAGGGGTACGGCGTATGTAACATCCCTCTCCCGGCACTCGTCCACGGAATACTTGGGGTTGTTTTCAAGGGTGTAGTCGATAAACTCCAGCACCAGGTTACCGGTAAAATCCTCTATAGGGGAAATGTCTTGGAAAACTTCTCTAAGGCCTTCTTCGAGAAACCACTTGTAGGAATCCTTCTGAATCTCAATAAGGTTGGGCAGGCCCATGACTTCTTCTATCTTGGAATAACTCCAGCGGGTGCGTTCCCCTACTTTGACAGGATGAACCATCGTTTCCCTCACCCCTCATTTATAAGTAAAAATAGCCAAAAGCGGACAAAAAATGCTTTTGGTTTTTGACGCGGAACAATCTATTATACTATCTCCTAAACAAGGGAAAATTATACAGAAGAGATAAAAAAAGAGCTCATGGTATGGTTTTTGCTTATAATCATGCAATGTTATATAATACCATAAACCCTCATATTTGTCAACAATTTAATTAAATTTTCAATTGAGAGGCGAGACATGCTCATGGCCGTTCAAATTTCACGCTCTCAAAAATAAACCCCTCCATCAAATCCCATTCGCTGACCCGGATGGCGGGGAGATTCAGCCTCTTCATTAAACGGAGTGCGATGAGGGTTCCAGCCGCAATGATATCCGCCCTCTGGGGCATAAGACCAGGTATTTTCTTTTTTTCTTCCAGTGTCATTGAGCAGAGTCCGCCGAAAACCCGTTCCACCTCATTCAGTTGAAGGGTAAAACCGTGAACCCTGCCGGGATCGTATATTTCAAGGCGCCGGACCATGGCCGCCAGCGTAGTAAAGGTGCCTCCCACGCCAACCGCGGGTATTTGTCCGCGGGGGACCGCTTTGCCGAAGAATTCGGCAAAATCCGACAGCAATTCCTCGACGGCCGCGCCGGCCGCCAGTATTTGCGAAGCGGCGGGCGGATCGGAAGAAAAATATATCTGTGTAAATTTCACCGCCCCCATGGGGAGGCTAACGCTTTTTACAATGCGGCTGTCCCCCAGTGTAAGCTCTGTGCTTCCGCCTCCGATATCAACCACAAGAGCCATCCCCGCAAGGCCCAGCCCGGCTCTGGCCCCGATAAAAGAAAGCTTCGCCTCCCGCTCGCCTTCGAGCAGCACCACATCAAGACCCGCATCTTTTTTGACCACATCCAGAAAATCCCGGCCGTTTTCCGCCTCCCGTACGGCACTGGTGGCAAAGGCCAGAACGCGGTCGCACCCCATGCGGGCCGCCTTATCTTTAAAAAGCGAAACCGCCGACAGGGTATCACGCATTGACGGCTCATCCAGCCGCCTTTCTTTTGCCACCCCTCTGCCCAGGCGGGTGGTGATAAGTTCCCTGTGAAGCGGCGTCAGATTTTGACCTTTGCAGTCCGCCACCAGAAGCCTTGCGGAGTTGGAGCCAAGGTCTATCACCGCAAATCTCATAATGTATTCTCCTTATATTTTATATAATTAAAATCCAGGGTCGCCCCTGGATGAATTTCTCATATAACCTATTTTATGATTGCGTTTAAAGAGCCCTCCTCCTGCCGAAACCGCCGGACCCTCTTTTGGCCTCATGGCTTCTCTTAATATCCAAAAGCTTTTCTTCACTTTCCTTCATGAATCTGGCCAGTTTGTCCTCGAAGCTGAGGTTGTCTCTTTCCTTCGACCTTCTGTCTCTGGAATTATTTTCACCGGTCCTGCGGATGGAAAGACTGATCTTCCCGTCCTGGGAAACCCCTATCACCTTTACCTTAACCACGTCGTTCCTTTTCAAATAATCGTTGACATCCTTTACAAAACTGTCGGCCACTTCGGAAATATGAACCAGTCCCGTTACTCCGTCAGGTAATTCCACAAAGGCCCCGAACTTTGTAATCCCAGTTATCCTGCCATCCAAAATCTGGCCCACCTCAACAGGCATACTTAAAGAATTCCTCCTTTAGATTTCCTTCAATAGATTTATTATACTGTATCTATTCATGTTCGTCAATAAAGCTCATTTCGGGCGTTTTTCAGCGTTTTTATAAATGATTTCCCCCGGCTTTACAAGGCCCAGTTCGTCCCTGGCGATCCCTTCGATAAAGCTGTCTGTATGCAGCAGCTGGATCTGCCTTTTTAAATCCTCCCTCTCCTCCAGGGCGGCTTTGATTTGCTCTCGAAGTTCCACCTCCTGACGGGTAAGGCTTACCATTTTCAATTGCTGGGTTATAAGGGTGTACAGACAGTAGAACAAAAAAAATATTACCAGGAGGTGGCGTATCCTGAATTTCTTTTTCCCTGTCACCTTCATGACCTCCCAGTTCTTTTCATATATTCTTCGATAAAACTTCAAAAAATCCTCCTTTATTTTTTTTTAATTTTTGAATATATCCGTCGAGCATCATCATAAATCCTGCACGGTAATTTAAATACCTTCAACCTTCTTAAGCGGTGGTCGAAATACGAAACCTTACTCCTCTGGTTCTTTACAAAGATATCAAACAATAAAAATCCTCTGATAACGTATCCGCTGAAAAAAGTAATGTATAAAAACAGCCCAACGGCCAGGCCAAGAAACAGGTATCCCCTAACCTGGCCGAAGTTTATTTTGAAGAGGGAGTAGAACGTGATGACGGTTATGACGCCCCAAAAACACAAATCCCCCAGAGCTGTCAAAAAGGGTCCGGGGGAAAACAAATTTCTCGCCCTCCTGTATATGTCAAAAATTAACCCTGTCAAAAAACCGAGCAGTAAGGAAACCGCCAGCAGCGCGGCCTGTTCACCTATTTCGGCAGTGCTCATAATAATCAGTTCCCCTTGATCTTAAAAATTTGTCCACCGCGACAAATTGATCCCGTCCCCCTCAAAAGCCCGTACTTTCACCGGACATCATTTAAAAAGGCGGTTCAAGATGCCTTTGCCCCTTTCCTTAGAGGAACCCCCTTCGGAATACGTCAGGGATTTGATGAGACCTTCCACCACAATAAGCCCCCCATCCAGGTTCAACTGTTTCATGTGCATTTTTTCGCCCTTTATATTTAACATCCCCTGCTGTGTTTCCAGGATTATATCGTCATCGGTGAATTTTTCCACATTAATGACCCCGGTTATATCCAGTATTTCCCTATTCTGAAGCGTTAGTTTATGTCTGCTCTGCGCCTTTTCTTCCATAAATGAAAACACCCTCCCTTCAATAGATTCCCCTAATAAATTTATTCGGGAGGGTTTAAAAATATGATATCGGTCTGACAACCCGCAAAAGTTATTTCCACAATTTTACGATATCCACGTTATTAAAGTAGTATCGAATTATTTCCTCCGGCGAACGCCCCTGTTTTGCCATTACGTTGGCGCCCCACTGGGAAAGACCCACTCCATGGCCAAAACCCTTGCCCGCCATTACCACCCGGTCTCCCTCGACTTTCAGGCTTGTGAGCAGCGTCGACCTCATCTTCATGCTCCCCAGCGCTATCCTGAGGTCCGGGGCAGATACCGTGGCATTGCCTATTTTTATCAGGGTGGCTCTGCCGGAAGGCCCTTTTTTTACTATGCTCACGTCGTCGATGGGCCCCGGGTCCCGCCCCATTTTCTGTCTGATTATCGACCTCAATTCTTCTCTGGAAAAGGCTGCGGACCAGGTCCGCTTCCCCGGCGGCCCGGCGTTTTCGTCGGGAGATTTAACCACCCGGATATACGGGGGCTCCGCTTCCTTGTAATTCAAGCCCTCCTTTGCGGTGGCCGTTATCCCGCCGGCATGCGAGTGAAACCAGGCTTTAACGTATTTTCCCCTGTAGCTTATAACCTTACCTCGGGTCATGGCCACGGCCTTTTTTATGTTGTCGTTTATGTTGTCGGGGTTCCATGCCTGGGCTTCCTCAAAGTCGGTGGAGATGTCGGCATTGCCGTACTTTGAACCGCCTCTGTCGGAAATAAATTCAAGCACATAGGTCCTGGCCAGAATGGCCTGAGCCGCCAGGGCCTTGACAGGCCAGTAATTCTCCATTTCACCGGCCACCACACCGGCCACGTAGTCTTCCAGGGGCATCTCTTTTACAGTCTTTGTCTGAACTTCATAAACCCTCAGCCTGGGCTCCACTCCCGCCCCCCGGCTTATTTTATCGGGTATTTCCGGCACGGCCGGCTTCCTGGCGGGCCTTCCGGCCCGTGTGCAGCCGCCTGCTATAAGCAGCAGTAAAATCACGAGTAAGGTTACCCACCGGTTTTTCATAGTTGAGCCTCCTCGTATAATATATTTAGTAAATCAAACTTATTCAAATTCCAGTTAAACATGGACCTTGAAAACTAAATATAG
>NZ_JBJYKD010000049.1:0-14619 GCF_049310025.1 Thermorhabdus hydrogeniformans
TTCTATATTTAGTTTTCAAGGTCCATGTTTAACTGGAATTTGAATAAGTTTGATTTACTAAATATATTATACGAGGGAGGTGAACACCCTGCTGGAGGAACTTAACAAATATAGAAGATGAATTTATATTTATAGATCTTATTTTTACTTCAAAAACTCTATGAAAAAGTGGAGGCAGATTTATTATGAATAAAATCATGAAATTTTTAGAAGAAAAAGCAATGCCCGCTGCAGCAAGAATAGCATCATTAAGGTATATAAGAGCAATACGTGATGGATTGGCTGTAACAATGCCTCTTATAATAGCGGGATCAATTTTCTTAATTTTAGGCAATGTTCCGATTAAAGGATATAATGAGTTTATAAATGGAATTTTTGGGCCTAATTTTTCAACCAAGTTATTGTATCCTGTTCGAGTGACTTTTGACATAGTTACTTTAATTGCTATATTTTCGATTTCATATCAACTGGCTAAGGAACACGGCGTTGACGGGGTTTCAGCCGGTACATTATCCTTAGCAGCATTTTTGCTTTTAATTCCCGTAGAGACAATTAATGTTACATTGCAGGATGGTAGTGCCCTTAATTTGGGAAGAGTTTGGCCGACCGCCAATTTTTCTGCGGGAGGATTAATAGTAGGAATATTAACAGCAATTCTTGCTACTGAAATATACGCTTATGTTGTTAAAAGAAACTGGATAATTAAGATGCCCGAGTCTGTCCCACCGGCAGTTATGAAATCCTTTGAGGCTATAATTCCGGGATTCATAATTCTTGTCCTATTCTTCTTTATTCGCCTTGGATTTGAAAGTACTTCCTATAAAACAATTTTCACTTTCGTCACCAAGTTCGTTGCGGCACCGTTATCAAAGGTTGGATTATCCTTTGGCGGCATGGTATTTACAATCTTCCTTTATAATCTCTTCTGGACGATGGGCATACATGGAACCCGGGTTGTATTCGGTGTCCTGGATTCTATATTGTTACCTGCTATGGATCAAAACCGTTTGGCTTTGGAAGCAGGAAAAGCTCTTCCCAACATAGTAACAAAGCAATTTTACGATAACTTTGCCAATATTGGTGGTTGTGGCGCTACTATAGGCTTGATATTGGCTATATTCTTGTTTGCCAAATCAAAGCAGTTGAGATCTCTTGGCAAATTAGCCATTGTGCCGGCAATTTTCAACATCTCCGAGCCGATAATATTTGGAGTGCCTGTAGTTATGAATCCGATTATGATGATACCCTTTATTTTATCCAATATGATGGTGGGTATTATAACCTACCTTTCCATGGCATTGAATCTAGTGAGCAAACCCGCAGGTATAGCTGTACCATGGCCGGTTCCGGCGTTTATATCTGGTTTTCTCGCTACTAATGGCGACTGGAGAGCCATTATTTTACAGGCCGTCAACATTGTAGTAGCCGGTTTGGTGTATTTACCTTTCTTGCTGGCGTGGGATAGGCAAAAACTAGAAGAGGAAAATGAGGGTTAGAATTAAAAATGAGTATAATTTGTAATCTTGCTGTTGAAGCAGTAGCTGCCGTATATTATTTGAAAGGAGATGTTGCAACATGACCGCAATTGAAGAAATTTCGTTTAAATTGATTCTCCATAGCGGTAACGGAAGGAGTTACGCTTTTGAAGCAATAAGGGCGGCAAGAGAAAATAATTTTGAAAAGGCAGAAGAGTTATTAGAAATGGCTCGTAAGGAATTGGAAGAGGCGCACCGTACTCAGACGGAACTCCTTCAAAAGGAAGCCAGTGGAGAAAGTAATATTATAAATCTTTTGTTAATTCATGCACAGGACCATTTGATGACGGGTATAACCGTCAAAGAGATTGCAGAGGAGATAATAAATTTGAGGCGGGATATGTCGAAATAAAAAGATAAGGAGGATTATACGGATGGGCGTGACTAAATATACTTTACCTAAAGACTTTATTCTCGGAGCGTCTGCGTCTGCATGGCAGACAGAGGGATGGGCGGGCAAAAAGTCATGGCAGGATTCTTATATAGACATTTGGTACAAATCAAATCCGGAGATGTGGCATAATGGCTACGGTCCTGCTATTGCTACCGATTTCTACAATAGATATCGCGAGGATATCAAATTAATGGCCGAGATTGGTCTGAATGCTTACAGAACATCCATAGATTGGTCAAGGTTCATTAAGGATTACGAAACAGCAGAAGTAGATGAAGATGCCGCCGGGTATTATAGTAGAGTAATTGATGAATTGATAAAAAACGGAATTGAACCCATGATTTGTCTGGAACATTATGAACTACCGGCAGAGTTGTTTAATAAATATGGAGGTTGGGGATCCAAGCATGTCGCCGAGCTATACGTAAAATATGCCGAACAAGCTTTTAAATTGTTCGGCGATAAAGTAAAATATTGGTTTACATTCAATGAACCTATAGTTATACAAACGAGAGTATATTTGGATAGTGTAAGGTATCCTTTTGTACAGGATACAAAAACTGCCATGCAGTGGAGTTATAATAAGATTCTTGCCAGTGCTAAGGCTGTCAGCGTATACAAGCAAAAGAAGTACGGCGCGAAAAACAACGGGAAAATCGGAATTATATTAAATCCAGAGGCAACCTACCCGCGGTCGTCAGCAAGTCACGATATAAAAGCTGCAAAAATGTACGATTTGTTCTTTAATAGAATTTTCCTCGATCCGTGTATTAAAGGAGAGTTTCCTCCAGAGTTATTCAATTTATTACAAAAGCATGAATGTATGTTTGAATATACGCTGGATGAACTTGATATTATCAAAAATAACACTATAGATATACTTGGCTTAAATCTTTATCACCCTGCAAGAGTCAAGGCAAGAAATGAAAAATGGAATCCTGAGGTACCCTTCCATCCCTCATACTATTACGATGAATTTGTACTTCCGGGCAGAAAAATGAATATATATCGTGGGTGGGAGATATACCCCCGAATCATGTATGATATGGCCATTAGGATAAAAGAGGAATATGGAAATATAGAGTGGATAGTCACAGAAAACGGAATGGGTGTGGAAAACGAATATAGATTTAAAGATGAATCTGGAGTTATTCAGGATGATTATAGGATCGAATTTTTCGCAGATCATTTGAGATGGCTCCTTAAAGCTATAGAAGAAGGTGCAAATTGCAAGGGATACATGGTGTGGTCTTTTACAGATAATGTATCGCCTCAGAATGCTTTTAAAAACAGATACGGCCTGGTAGAAATAGATTTGGATAACAACAGGAATAGGAGAATTAAAAGGTCGGGCTATTGGTTTAAGGAACTCTCGCAAAACAGGTGGTTTGAATTTAAAGATTTTACACCTGAATTTAAGTAAAATGTCCGGTGGAGAGAAAAATTATACCCTGAATAATGGAGGGATAAAGGTTGAAAAGAATACTTTTGGTATGTTCGGCAGGTATGTCTACAAGTTTATTGGTTAATAAAATGAAAAGCGCGGCAAAAGAAAAAGGAATTGATGCTGAAATATGGTCGGTTTCCACCAACGCCTTGGATGAAAATATTTCGAAGGCAGATGTGGTATTGATCGGCCCGCAGATTAGATTTATGCTCCAAAAAGTAAAAGAAAAAGGGGCAAAATATAATGTCCCTGTGGATGCCATTGACCCGACGGATTATGGCAGGTGCAACGGCTCAAATGTTCTGGAGAAAGCAATAAAAATGATCGATGAAAATAAAAACAATAAAATCTGAACTCAACTGTTTTGTATCTTTTTTTAAAAGAGAGATGATACTGATGTTAAAAAGCCAAAAATTAAGAGAAGTGGCAGTGGAAATGGATTCATTGAAAATGGGCATGGGATGGTCGGAAGAGGATTTGGGAAAACCTCAGATTTTCATTCAGAGCACTTGGGGGGATAGCCACCCCGGAAGCGCCCATTTACTTAAGCTGGTATTAGAAGCGGAGAATGAATTACTGAAAGTGGGAGCCAGGCCAGCAAAATATACAACTACTGATATCTGTGACGGCATTGCTCAGGGCCACGACGGGATGAATTATTCTCTTTTATCACGTGAAATGATCTGTAACATGATAGAAATTCAGGCTATGGCTACCCCTTTCGATGGAGGGCTTTTTTTAGCAAGCTGTGACAAAGGTATCCCTGCCCATTTGAAAGCCATTGCAAGACTTGATATGCCTTCTATAATAATGCCCGGCGGCGTGATGAAAGCAGGTCCGAATCTCCTTACTCTCGAGCAGGTAGGGGCCTACAGCGCAATGATGAAAAGAGGCCAGATCAGCGTGGAAGAATTTAAAAAGATTCAGAAGGAGGCCTGCCCCTCTTGTGGAGCTTGTTCTTTTATGGGCACTGCGGTAACCATGCAGATCATGGCGGAAGCTTTAGGAGTTGCCCTGCCGGGGACGGCTGCAATCCCCGCCACCTCTGAGGAGATTAAAATTGCGGTCCGCCGGGCTGCTGCTCAACTTATGAAAATTATCGAACTTAATCTGAGACCTTCGGACATATTGACGGAGAAAGCTTTTGAAAATGCGATCATGGTGCATGCTGCTATAGCCGGTTCTACAAATGCCCTTCTTCACCTGCCGGCCATTGCCCGTGAATTGGGCATTCAAATCGGGCCCGAACTCTTTGACAGAATCCACAGAGTTGTTCCCTATATAGTGAATGTGAGGCCCAGTGGATACTATCCGGCCGAATACTTTCGGTATGCCGGAGGGGTGCCGGCGGTGATGGAGGAAATAAGGGAATTTTTACATCTTGACCAGCTGACGGTAACGGGTAAGACTGTAGGAGAAAATCTTGAAGAACTTAAGTCCAGCGGATATTATGAGAAATGTCAAAAATACCTTTCAAAGATGGGATTGAAGAAGGAAGACATCATAAGGCCTGTAAAAAATCCACTCCAACCCCAAGGAGCTCTGGCAGTACTGAAAGGTAACCTGGCGCCCGAGGGGGCAGTGGTAAAACACTCTGCTGTAGCGAAGAATATGTTAAAGGCTACTCTGATCGCAAGGCCTTTCGACTCCGAAGAAGAAGCCTTCGCTGCAGTAATAAACGGGAAAATAAAGCCCGGAGATGCGGTAATTATAAGATACGAAGGGCCTAAAGGAAGCGGGATGCCGGAAATGTTTTACACCACAGAAGCTATTGCGTCTGACCCCGGACTTTCTGCATCCGTCGCCATAATCACAGACGGGCGGTTTTCCGGGGCAACGCGAGGTCCTGCCATCGGGCATGTTTCTCCCGAAGCCGTTGAAGGGGGACCTATATCCTTGGTTGAAGAAGGAGACCTGATAAAAATTGATATTCAGGGTAGGGCTCTCGATATAGTGGGAATCAAAAGCGTGGAAATGGATAAAAAGGAAATAGAAAATGTTCTTGCAGAAAGGAGAAAAAAATGGCAACCTCCGAAATTAAAAAAAGATAAAGGTGTTATCAGATTTTATCGTAAGTTGGCGGTATCTCCAATTAAAGGTGCTTATATGGATTAGTGTTCCGGTTTTATAATGATTTGGCAATTCATTTAATGATAGGACAAAATTAAATATGAGTGGTGATAATATGATAATGTCTTTCAGATGGTATGTAGAAGATTTTGATAGTGTTACGCTGGCCCAAATAAGACAGATCCCCGGCGTTAAAGGTGTTGTTGCGAGTTTATATGATATTCCCGTGGGGGAAGAATGGCCTTTTGATAGAATACTGAAAATGAAAAAGAAAATCGAGGATAAAGGATTAAAATTAGTCGCGATTGAAAGCGTAAACGTTCATGAAGATATAAAACTCGGGTTGCAGTCCAGGGACAAATACATAGAAAATTATAAAAGGACAATAGAAAATATAGGGAAAGCCGGAATACCTGTTATATGCTATAATTTCATGCCTGTTTTTGACTGGTTTAGGACGGACCTTGAAAAACCGATAAACGATGGCTCCAGAGTATTAGCATACGACCACGAAATGATTAATAAAATGAATCCGTATTTAATGCTCGAAGAGGTTCAGACAAAAAGCAACGGATATGTACTTCCCGGCTGGGAACCGGAAAGATTAGCTTATTTAAAAGATTTACTGAAAAAATACGAAGGTTTTACAGAAGAAATGTTGTGGGAAAATCTTGAATATTTTTTGAGGGCAATAATCCCGACTGCCGAGAAGTACAATGTAAAAATGGCTATTCATCCCGATGACCCACCGTGGCCTGTTTTTGGACTGCCACGAATAATAAAAGATAAAGAGAGTTTGGAAAGACTTATTAATATCGTCGACAGCCCCTCCAACTGTATAACTTTATGCAGCGGTTCGCTGGGGGCGGATGTTAGAAATGATATTCCTGAAATGATAAGATACTTTGGCAAAAAGGGACGAATTGCCTTTGGCCACGTAAGAAATATAAAGATTGAAGGGGAAAAGAAATTTTATGAATCATCGCACCTTTCCAGTGATGGTTCCCTCGACATGTTTGAAATAATGAAGACATATCACGATATAGGGTTTGATGGGCCGATTAGGCCTGATCACGGAAGAATGATATGGGGTGAAAAGGCAAGACCCGGCTATGGGCTCTATGATAGAGCTTTAGGTGCAGCATACTTAAATGGGCTATGGGAAGCTATTGGTAAAATGAAAAATTTATAGGCGATAGTGTCTAAATCACGCAATCGTGATATAATATTCTTAACCCTATACTGATCTTACAGGGGTGATATTTTGCTTTTACCATCAGGAATAGATGATTTTAAAGATATCATCGAAGGCGGCTACTACTACGTCGATATAAATACTTCTTCTCCAATGAAAAAGATTATTCATACCTTTTCAGAGGATTAAAAATTGAAAATGACCCATATGCTCTAAAACATATGAATAATTACCCCGTTGTACATATAACATTTAAAGATGCTAAATTTCAGGACTGGAACGCAGAATTTGCTATGCTGAAAAAGATAATAGGGAAAATTTACGCACAAAAAAGATACTTGCTTGAAAGTGAAAAATTAGGAAGATGGGATAAGAAATTCGCATATACAGGCAAAAAGCCCTCCATTTAAGGGGGCTATTTTATTGGAATTCCCAGGGTTTTGCATCGACGCCCGAAAGCCTGAAAATACTTGACGCGGTCCATAAGTTCCATGACTATTGACAATCTCATTTCACGATGGATAAAATAAATTGGATGGGATTTTTTTATGTACGGAAAAAAACTAAGGGGGACTTATAATGCATACCAAGTTTATATTCATCACAGGGGGAGTGGTATCCTCCCTGGGGAAAGGCATTACGGCGGCGTCGCTGGGACGCCTTTTGAAAAGCAGGGGTCTTTCTGTCTTTATGCAGAAGTTTGACCCCTATATAAATATCGACCCCGGCACCATGAGCCCTTACCAGCACGGAGAGGTCTTCGTCACCGAAGACGGTGCTGAGACCGATCTGGATCTCGGGCATTACGAGCGCTTTATAGATGTTAACCTTACAAAAGACAGCAATGTCACCACCGGCAAGATCTACTGGTCCGTTATAACAAAAGAGCGCCATGGAGATTTTCTTGGAGGAACCGTGCAGGTTATACCCCATATCACCAATGAGATAAAAGACCGGATTACCAGAGTTGCAAAAAACTTTAGCCCCGATGTGGTAATCACCGAAATCGGAGGCACCGTAGGCGACATCGAAAGCCTTCCCTTCCTGGAGGCCATCCGCCAGCTTAAGACTGACATAGGCCGTGAAAACATACTCTACATTCACGTAACGCTGGTGCCTTATCTTTCAAGGGCCGGTGAGCTCAAAACAAAACCCACCCAGCACAGCGTGAAAGAACTCAGGAGCATAGGTATACAGCCCGACATTATCGTCTGCCGTTGTGAGAGGGCCCTTTCCGAAGAACTCAAGGAGAAAATAGCTCTTTTCTGCAATGTGGAGCCCGAAGCCGTCATACAGAACTACGACGCCGATACCATATACGAAGTGCCCCTCATATTAAAAAATGAAGGCCTTGACCAGATTGTGGCCAAAAAGCTGGGAGTCGACGGTATGAAGGCCGATCTTTCAGAGTGGGAAGAAATCGTCAGGAGGGTGAAAAATCCCTCGCGGCAGGTCAGGATTGCCCTGGTAGGCAAATACGTAGAACTTCACGACGCATACCTGAGTGTGGCCGAGGCCCTGTGCCACGGGGGAATAGCCAACGATGCAAAAGTGGATATAAAATGGGTGCACTCCGAGGACCTGGAGAAGAAAAACGTGGATATCCATTCCGTATTTTCCGATGTTGACGGCATACTGGTGCCCGGCGGCTTTGGAGACCGTGGGATAGAAGGCAAAATCATTGCAATTAAATATGCAAGAGAAAACGGAGTTCCGCTTTTCGGCATATGCCTTGGCATGCAGTGCTCGGTCATTGAGTTTGCCCGCAACGTGTGCGGCCTGGAAGGCGCCCACAGCACCGAGTTTAACCCCCATACCCGGCACCCGGTGATAGACCTGATGCCCGAACAAAAAGGCATTGAAGCCAAAGGGGGCACCATGCGCCTTGGCCATTATCCATGCCGACTCGAACCGGATACCAGGACAATGGCCGCTTACGGCCGGGAGCTTATCGAAGAGCGCCACCGCCACCGCTATGAATTCAACAACGAATACCGGGACATCCTGCAAAAAGCCGGAATGGTCCTGTCGGGGCTTTCCCCGGATGGCCGCCTGGTGGAGATAATCGAACTGAAAGGCCACCCGTGGTTCGTTGGAACCCAGTTTCACCCCGAATTCAAGTCAAGGCCCAACCGCCCGCACCCCCTTTTCAGAGACTTTGTAAAGGCGGCCATTGAACATAAAACCTCCCGCCGATAGCAACATCGCTCCCTCGCAACACTTTATATCTTCTGCCTCTGGTCTGATTAAAGACATAAACAAGGTCAGGAACATTATTCCTGACCTTTTATATTTACCGCCGCAGTCCTGATTATTTTGTTCGACAATTTTTTATAATTCTTGCAGGAAAAAGTTAAAAAATGTCTAATTATATATAATGCGCGTATAATTTTCCAATCTTTCCTTATATTGCTTGGTCAGATGAGGAAAGATTAAAAGACCACCCGGCAATCCGGTTTTATGCAAAACAAACCTTTAGCTATTTTAGTTTACAAGGGGGAATTGATTTGAAAGGCTTTCGCTTAAGAATGGTTTTAACCACCGTTCTACTGGTCCTAATTTCCATGGGAGGCTACATTTTTTATTTTCACGCCGGGGACCTGGCAAAACAGGAGACGATTATAATGCTTGCCGGGGCCGCTGTTTTATCAGGCATAATTTCTTTCGCGGTTTCCAGGACAACTTCGGCTCCTGTGGACAGCATTTTGGAGGGTATTGAGGCTGTTTCAAGAGGAGACTTCACTGTAAGGGCGAAGAAAGTATTGAATGACGACATGGGCAGGCTTGCGGACGCTTATAACGACGCCATTGACAAAGTAAAAGCGATGCTGGCGGATGTAATGAAATCCGTAGAGGAAATGATTTCTTCAGCCAATTCCATTGAGGAGATTGCCAGACAAAGCGAGGAGGCATCTGCCACCTTTGAAGGCTCTATAAAAGAAAGCATGCAGAAAAACAATGAAAAAATGGAAGAAATAAAGAGCCTTGTAAATTCCATATCCGATATGTTGTCACAGATGAGCGCGGGAGTGGAACAGATAGCGTCGAACGCATCAAATGCTTCCGCTACCGCCGTTAGTGCGGCAGAGCTCGCAAATGCGGGAGAATCCGCCATGCACCAGGTTACGGAACAGATGAAAAAAATCAATGAATCAAGCGTCCACACGGGAGAAGTGATAAAGAAGCTGGGAGAAAAGTCTGAAACCATCGGCCAGATAGTGGAGACCATTACGGGCATAGCGGACCAGACCAACCTTCTTGCCTTGAATGCCGCCATAGAGGCCGCCCGCGCCGGAGAACAGGGCAGGGGGTTTGCCGTGGTGGCAGACGAGATAAGGAAGCTTGCAGAGCAGTCGGGCAATGCTGCAAAGCAGATTGCGGAGCTTATTTTTTCCATCCAGGAAGAGACCAAAAAAGCGGTTGACGCCATGCGCTCCGGCAGTGAAAACGTGACTAACGGAATGGAAGCTGTTAAAAACGCCGCCGAGGCTTTTGACAGGATACTTTCCGCAGTCCAGAAAGTAGCCGAGCAAATGCAGGAAATCTCGGCCGCCACCCAGGAGATGGCCGCAAGCGCCGAGGATACAAATGAATCTTTCAAAAAAATGGCGGATATTTCGGTGGATACGTCGATACATGCTCAGGACATCGCCTCATCGGTGGAAAAACAGCACATGCTGCTTGGCGAAATTGCGGCATCGGCCCAAATCCTTAAAGAAACCGCCGCCAAAGTTGAAAAATCCCTGAAGGCAATAAAAATACAGCAGTCAGGCGAACACTCACCAGAGGTAAGCTGAAAGAAATTTTTCATTAAAAAAAGAACCCCCCAATAAATTAACCCGCCGACGGTTGCCGGGAGATTCTCTCAACCGCCGGCGGGTTTTTTCAAATTATAATCCCATCCATTTCGCCTTACGTATAATCTAGCATAAATGCCATGTCTGTGCAACATGCTTTTTTATTATTTTTCCTTCATGATTTTAAAAAATAAGGTATAATTAAAATATACGGCTTCGAAAAATGCTGCAATAAAACCCGGCACCTGATTTAACATCTTATACCGGAGGTAATTCATATAATGGAAATAAAAATCATAAAAGAAAACGAAAAGGAATTTTTCAACGAATTCATGGCCTACGGTCCAAAAGGCCACGTGCTCCAGTCATACGAGTGGGGGGAAGTAAAACGCCGCACCGGTTGGGAACCCATAAGGATGCTTGTATTAAAGGAGGGAAAACCGGTGGCGGGCATATCCATATTGAAAAGGCGCATTCCTCTTCCGGGCCTCGACAAATGCATTTTCTACGCCCCCCGGGGGCCGGTGACCGACTTCTCCGATAAAGAGACGATAAAATTCCTCTTTTCCAGCGTAAAGACCATAGCCGCAAAGCACGGCGCCATTCTTTTGAAAATAGACCCGGACATCAAGGCGCCGAACGACGAGGTGGTAAAAACTTTAAAATCACTGGGGTTCGTCTCCCGGGACAGCGGCCCCAACTTTGAAGGCGTCCAGCCGAAATTCGTTTTTCGACTCCCTCTAAACAAACCCCTGGACGATATTTTCGCGTCCTTTCATGAAAAGACCCGCTATAACATAAGGCTCTCGGCCCGCAAGGGCGTTGTGGTCAAGGAGGGGACCCGGGAAGACCTGAAGCCCTTTTATGATATACTCCGGGAAACCTGCATAAGAGACAAATTTCTTGTCAGGGGGTATGACTACTTTGAAGCCCTCTGGGACGAACTGGTGGAAAAGGGTCTGGCAAAGCTCTTCATGGCGGAGTATCAGGGCAAATACATCGCCGGCACCATCGCCTTTATCTTCGGCGATAAAGCATGGTATATCTATGGGGCATCTTCCAATGAAAACAGGAACGTCATGCCCAACTACGCCCTGCAGTGGGCAATGATAAAGTGGGCCAAAGAGCAGGGGTGCACCATGTACGATTTCAGGGGCGTATCGGGAGACCTGTCCCCTGACAACCCCCTTTACGGCCTCTACCGTTTCAAAAAGGGCTTCGGCGGCGAATTCACCGAATTCATAGGCGAGTTCGACATGGTGCTGTCGCCGTTTTTCTATTACCTGTGGGAGCATATCATACCCCGTTACCGCGAGGCGAGGAGGAAAGTGGTAAACTTCCTGCGGGGTTTAAAAAATGATTAAACCAAAGTTTTTTGTGTAAGATATTAAAACGGAGGTGCTTATATTGCTAAGGAAACTTACTCCCGCCGAACTTCGGGAGACCTGCGACCCGTCGCTTTTTTGCTTCCGCTCCACGGAGGAACTGGAGCCCATATCCGACATCATAGGCCAGGAGAGGGCCGTAAGGGCCATGGAATTCGGCCTGAAAATAGACCATAAGGGCTACAACATCTTTATGACGGGCCTCACCGGCACCGGAAAGACCAGCTACGCACGCTTTGCGGTTTCCAGAGCGGCAGAGAAAAAACCCGTACCCGACGACATAATTTACGTATACAATTTTTCAAAACCCGAAAAACCCCGTGCAATAAAACTCCCCGCAGGGAAAGGCTCCGAATTTTCGAAAGACATGGAAAAACTGGTGCAGGAAGCAAGACAGGAGATTGCAAAAGTTTTTGACGACGAAACTTTTGAAAAGCAGAAGCAGGCACTTATTGAAAGGTATCAAAAGGCCTCCATAGAATTGTTCGAAAAACTCGAAGAGGTTGCAAAATCGGAAGGTTTTACCATCCAGAAAACTCCCCAGGGCATTATAACCATCCCCCTCAGAGAAGGCAAGCCCATGAGCCAGGAGGAATTCGAACAGCTTTCCGATGAGGAAAGAAAGCTGCTTGAAGAAAAAAGCCGTGTTCTCCAGGTGAAAATAGACGAGACCCTTCGAAAGGTAAGAGCCCTGGACAAACAGGCCAGGGAGGAACTTTCCGAACTGGAAAGGGAGACGGCCCTCACCACCATAAATCCGCTGTTCGAAGAAGTTTCCGCCAAATACGCAGCTTACGAGCAAATAATCTCTTATCTTAAAGCAGTAAAGGAGGACATCATAAAAAACCTTTCAATTATAAAGCAGGACCGGCGGGAAAAAGGCGAGGGCCTGGATGCGGTGCAGCTGCTTAACGTTTCCGCCCCGCAGGAAGATTTTTTCCTGCGCTACCGCATAAACCTCTTCGTGGACAATAGGGCTACAAAAGGCGCCCCTGTGGTCTTTGAGACAAATCCAACATATTATAACCTTTTCGGGAAAATAGAGGGAAAAGCCCAATTCGGCGCCGTGACCACCGATTTTACCATGATAAAAAGCGGCGCCGTCCACAGGGCAAACGGAGGGTATCTGGTGCTGCAGGCGGCGGACCTGTTCAAAGACCCCTTTGCCTGGGACACATTAAAGAGAACCCTGAACAATGGCGAATGCCGGGTGGAGAACATCGGGGAACAGTACCGCACGGTACCTACCATTACATTAAAGCCCGAGCCGATACCGGTAAACGTAAAGGTGATTCTCATCGGGACCCCGTATATTTACTTTTTGCTGAATACTTATGACGAAGATTTCAGGAAATTGTTTAAAATAAAAGTCGACTTCGACGTGGAGATGGACCGAACCCCTGATAACCTGAGAAATTATGCCGCCTTCATATGCCACATATGCAAAAGCCAGGGCCTGATCCACTTTGAACCTTCGGGGGTGGCGCGGGTGATCGAATACAGCTCCCGCCTCGCCGAAGACAAAAAGAAGCTTTCCACCCGCTTTAACGACATAGTGGAGGTGCTCTACGAAGCCAGCGCCTGGGCGGCCATAGAAGGCGCTTCATCCGTCACCGGCGAACATGTGGAAAAGGCCATCTCGGAAAAGGTCTATCGCTCCAACCGCATCGAGGAGAAGCTCTTTTCCATGATCGAAAGAGGAGAAATCCTTGTAGACACCGAAGGCAAGGCTGTGGGGCAGGTAAACGGCCTTTCGGTCCTAGACATAGGGGACTACGTCTTCGGCCAGCCCTCCAGAATAACCGCCAGGGTATATCTGGGAGACGAGGGCGTCGTTAACATCGAGCGCGAGGCAAAGATGAGCGGCCGCATCCACGACAAGGCCGTCATGATACTGACCGGTTTTCTGGGCGAGCGCTACGCAAAAGACATGCCCCTGACCATATCCGCATCCATAGCCTTTGAGCAGAATTACGGCGGCATAGAGGGCGACAGCGCCACCTGCGCCGAACTCATAGCGCTTTTGTCCGGCATTTCCGGCATCCCGGTGCGCCAGGACCTGGCCATTACCGGATCATTAAACCAGCACGGGCAGGTCCAGCCCGTGGGCGGCACCACGTACAAGATAGAAGGCTTCTACCACGCCTGCAGGATAAAAGGCCTTACCGGCACCCAGGGCGTCGTCATACCCAATCAGAACATCGACAACCTCATGCTCAAGCCCGAAGTTGTAAAGGCCGTCGAAGAAGGCAGATTCCATATCTATTCAATAGAGACCATCGACGACGCCATAGAGATAATGACCGGCATGCCCGCCGCCGAATTCCACGAAAAAGTCAAGGCCTCCCTCCTTGCCATGGCCAAAACCGCCAAGGAATTTTTCGACGGGGAGAAATGAAAAATACCCGGTTTGCCAGCCGGGTTTTTTATTCTTTCTAGATTTGATCCGAAGTTGATTCCTAAACATTTTTAATTTACAATATAGTTAACATCTACAAAAAAAATCGCCTCATAAGGGGTTGAACTAAAGATGATTCCTCAAGAAAAAATAAATCAAGCCGGTTGATATTCTTGTTGTATCTTCAAAATACGTTGAGGAATGGAAAAACGTAAAAGGAACTGTATTATATCCTGCGCTGAAAGAAGGTAAAGTATTATATGAAAAACATTGAACCACTTAAGAATAGGCTGAAGCAATAATTCTTTCATCGAAATAAATAAAAGTCCTGCGGTAAAAAGTCAAGTACCTAAAAATAACAAAATGGAAAATATTTAGCTCACTTTTTGTAAAAAAGA
>NZ_JBJYKD010000050.1:0-12548 GCF_049310025.1 Thermorhabdus hydrogeniformans
CAAAACATTCCTTATGAAATTTTCAAGGTTCGGGAAAAGAAGTAAAAAAGTAGGGTTTCTACACTAGAATCAAATATCTCTTTAGCAACTTCTATCCTCCTATTGATCCCCGTTGTATAAACCCAGTTGCTGAAATCCCTCCACAATTCCTTCTCTGCCTGTTGCTATCAGTTGGGACACAATAATATCTATGTCATAACCGTTTAACAGCAAAGATGATAATTCCAGAATTATAGGAAGGTTCACCCCTGTCAAGACTTTTACCTTGTTTTTTTGATGTTGGCTGGCCAGTTTCATTGCAACATTGAAAGGACTACCGCCGAACAGATCTGCCATAACTAAAATATCTTCATGACTATTTTCAATTTCAACTTTTAACTTCTTTTCAAAACTGGATATATCATCGTTTTCGTCAAAGCTAATGGGCTTTAAAAAACTTATATCGCCAGCTATCATTTTTGCAGCATTAGCCAGGCCATGAGGAAAATCCCCATGGCCTACCAGTACTATTTTCATCATCAAATCACACCTTTAAATTCTTCACATATTCAGTATATTTTGCATAAACCATATCATTATTATCTTTCGGCAAACTGGCAACATTAGGTGAAACAAATGTCGGCAGCTCAATTCCCTTTTCCCTAAGCAGCTTTGCTGTCTCACACAGCAGAGACATTGATATGAATATTACTGACAATGTGGAGCTCGCACCAATTTTGGCTTTCTGCCCTTCAATCTCCACTAAGGCATCTTCTAACGGTGCACAGTTATCTATGACAACATCAGCTATGTCGGCTAAACTTTTTCCACTGGAGTGTGTGGGCTTAGCATGTTTATAGTTATCCATTGAAGTAACGGCTATTACCTTCATACCTTTATCTTTTGCATATAAAGCAGCTTCCACAGGTGCAGCATTTAATCCTCCATGGGAATATACAACCATTGAATCCTCTTTATGGAAATTAAAACTCTGGAGGAAATTTTTAATATATCCTTCCTGTCTTTCAATCCACAAGAGTTCTCTCGCGCCACCGGGCCCAATGACATTGAACCATATCAGCCTAGGATCAATCAGTGGATGTAACCCTACATAACTCCCATATCTCGGAAAGATATCCAATGCGGGTATGGCCGAATGACCACTTCCGAACAGATGAACGAGATGACCGCTGGCTATACTTTCAGCCATTATCTCGCTTGCTTTTCTGATATTTTCGTTCTCTTTTTCAACAATCTGATTCAATATCTTTAAGGCTCTTTCTTGATATATTTTTGCTGACATTTAAAGCACTCCTTTTCATTTAGAATATTTTCAAAACCACCCCTGCGAAGGTCACTATGAACAGAAATCCCATAACCCATAGGGGTGACTTTTTCTTAACAGAAAGCAGGTACCAAACTACAATTACTGTTAGTATTGATAGCATGCCTGGAAATATAGTGTCTAATATTTTTTGGAATTCTATCGCCATTTTGCCCGAGGTGTACTTTATAATTGTAGTGAGGTTAACATAAGATGCAGAAAGTGCACCCATTACCAATAATCCCAGCACACTTAAAGCATTTGTCAGAGCATGAATTTTTCCACCTTGCATAATCTCCTGGATACCGCCCAGACCTGCATTGTACCCAAATTTACACAGGTACCAGGAGGCCAGACCTATCAGTGTAGGATAAAGTAGCGCATAGAAGATCGGTCCTGCAACTCCTGCGGTTTTAGTTATCCCTATAGCAATAGCCAGCAATATTGGTATCAACGTACCCGGGATAAGTGTATCGCCAATTCCTGAAAGGGGGCCCATAAGTGCCACTTTAACTGTATTGATAGTATCATCATCAATATCCGCGCCATTTGCTCTCTGTTCTTCAAAAGCTGCAGTGACACCATGGATTACACTACCTATCTGCGGTTCCACGTTGAATAAGACCAAATGCCTTTTTAGTGCCTTTACTTTTTCCTCTTTATCTTGATACAATTCATCAATTATAGGCAGCATAGAATGGCAGAAGGCTATACCCTGCATTCTCTCACCGCTCTGTGATGAACCGTTGAAGAAAAACCACGTGAGCCACGATCTGAATAAGGCTTTGGAACTTAATTTCTTATAATCAGCCATTATATGATTCACCTCCCTGGAATTTAAACCAGAATATAGACAGTACAACTCCCATTATAGCAATAGCCATTATTGGAAGATTAAGATATTTGACTAACATAAACCCGAGAATAAATATACCGAAATAACTCTTGTCCTTTATTATCATATTAAGCAATAAACCTATTCCAAGGGCAGGTAACACTCCACCCAATACAGTCAAATAATGAGTAACCATTGGCGGAATCATATTCAATAGATTCTGCAAAAACCCACGTCCAAAATAAAGAATAAAAAATGCCGGTATAAACCTCATTGCAAAGTTCACAATCTGCGCGCCAAGATTCATGGCTTTTATGCCGTTCCCATTGCCTTCATCGGCATATCTGTCCGCCCTGTGTGCAAAGTAGACGTTAATAACCCAAATTAAATTCCAGATAGTAACGCCTATTAATCCCACCGGCACAGCCAGGGTGGGTGCAATATTCGGGTCGGCTTTGGATAATATCACAAGAGCGGTGGTCAAATAGCCAATATAGTCCACATCAAAAGGCATTACAGCTCCTGGTGTAATAACGCCTATATACATTGCCTGAATTAAGATTCCGACTTCTAATGCTGTTTGCATATCACCCAGAATAAGACCCACAAGTGCCGAAGCTACAAGGGGTCTGCCAAGGGTATAAAATCCACCTGTAGTACCAAATATCCACGGTGCCCCTATTGCTCCCAGGTAAGACAAAAGAGCAATTAAAGAAATTTTAATAATCAAAATTTCTACCTCCTTAACCACTATTTTAAATTTGACTTGACTTTACCCCACAAATAAAATGGAGTCTCCGGCAATAATTGAAAGTCTATATTCACCTCCTTACTTTCTTCTAATTGATTCAAATAACCTACATCCTCTTCTGTAATGAAAATATTATGCGTAATCTCAAACACCTTTTGATTACCAACTCTTTTAGAAACATTTCCAATATTTAGTCTTGGGGCCTTTATCCCAAGTTTTATCAGCTCGTATGCGATTTTTGGAAATCTAACTACTATCATAACGTTTTCTTTATCATCAATAGAATCAACTATATCTTTCGCCTCTTCCGTTTTGCATATGGAACACTTAATGTTTTTTGGTACAGCCATTGTAGCTATGGACTTCAATACGGGGTTTTTTGCAGTCTCATCATCTACTGCTACTATCGCAGTTATATCGTAATGCTTTATCCATTTTGTAATAATTTGACCATGAATCAACCTATCATCAACCCTGATTAACTTTATCAAAATATCATCCCTGCCTCTCGGTAATTAAATTTACACGTATTGAATATCTATCTCCTCTTAGCAACGAAATTGCATATTCAAATGGAATTCCCTCCTGATTAAAAGTAATCCTCTTTACTAAAAACGCAGCAGTCTTTAGCCTCACTGATAATTGTTCTGCAATATTTTTATCATTTATATTTATTGAGTTATATACTTCTTCTGCTCTATACGGAACCATGTCGTATTTTGTTCTTAAAATTTCATATAATGAATTACTGCTTTTAAAGTGTTCCTCACTGAAGTTCTTAAATATATAACAAGGCAAATAACTTTTCTGCAAGGCCACAGGTTCACCATTTCCCAATCTTAATCTCTCAATAACCCATACACTTTTATCACTATTTAACTTCAATGCCTCTGCTATGTCATTATCCACATATTCCTTAGTAAACCTTAATAACTTTGTATCCAGTTCTATACCCTTTTGTTTCATCTCCTCAGTGAAACTCAGTAGACTTAGATATCGTTGTATTTTGGGCTTTGCTACAAAAGTGCCTTTCCCTTGAATCCTGTACAAAACTCCTTCCTGGACGAGGTCGGATAAAGCTTTTCTGACTGTTATCAGACTAACATTGTACAGTTTCTGTAGCTCATTCTCGCTAGGTATTTTTTCGTTTTCTTTATATATACCTTTTTTAATATCCTCTAATAATTCACTTTTAAGCTGGTAATATAACGGTAATGGTTTTTCTCTATTGACCATTCTGTCGCCACCTTATTTCATTATATTCTTATGTTATTATGTTCTTATACTAACTTATTCGACATAAAATCAAAAATTCCTTCTTTTATATTAAATTTTTTTATATTAATTTTGATACCCCCGTTTCCTTCAATCCTTTCTGATTCCTTTCTTCTCACATTTTCTTACCGTTGAAAAGGGAATTTTAAATCAACCGAAGAAACACAGGAGAGAAAAAAGCTATGAGAGGAGAAAAAAAGAGAAAGCCTTTCATGTAAGGTGATAGTTTCCGTTTTACCCCATACCTTACAGGAGACTTTCTCCGAGAAATCAACCAGGTATTATAATTGTAACATCGCTTGGTTAGCTAATAAAGCAGTATCGTAAAGTTAATCGCTTTAATTATTTTTTATGTTTTTTGAAAAACAATCACCCTCATATTACCGGAAGTGAATTGACAAAATATAATTCAGGGGTCTTGACATGAAGCCCTGCATCTTACTGTGTTCATTACGATCCGACGGCTAAAAATTTTACACAATCCGGTCAAATTCGGGAATCGAATTCCTCCGGCATGGTGCCGGTCAGGCCGAAATAATATAGTATGGCGTCGGCTATGCGCTGAGACGCCAAACCGTCACCGTAAGGGTTGACGGCGTTGGCCATTTTATCGTACTCCGACCGGTCAGAAAGGAGCCTTTCCGCTTCCTCAAATATGCTCCGCCGCCCGGTGCCAATGACCTTTACGGTACCGGCCTTCACCGCTTCGGGCCGCTCGGTCTCCGTCCTCAAGACCAGCACGGGCTTCCCAAGGGAGGGGGCCTCCTCCTGCAACCCGCCGGAATCGGTCATTACCATGTAGCACCTGGCCATGACGTTGTGCATTTCGGCGGTGTCCAGCGGCGGCAGCAGCACGACGCGGTCGTGCCCGCCCAGTATGCTGCAGGCCACACCCCGCACCGCTGGGTTTAAATGCACCGGGTAGACCACCACCACGTCTGGGTTTTTTTCCACCAGATCCAGGAGCCCCATGCAGATATTCCTGAGAGGCTCGCCAAGGTTTTCCCTCCGGTGGGCCGTCACCAGCACCACCTTATTATTTTTATAATCCAGGCGGTTCAGGATTTCCGTGGAAAAGGTGAAATCACGCTTCACCGTGGTCTTCAGGGCGTCGATAACGGTATTGCCGGTGACGAATATGCCGGCCTCGCCCACGCCTTCATTCAGCAGATTTTGTTTTGCGGTGAGAGTTGGGGCAAAGTGCAGATCGGCAAGCGAGCCGGTCAGTTTTCTGTTCATCTCCTCGGGAAACGGCAGCCACTTATTGCGAGTCCTCAGACCCGCCTCCACGTGCCCCACCTTTATGTGCATATAAAAGGCCGCCAGGGCTCCGACAAAAGTGGTGGTGGTGTCGCCGTGGACCAGCACCATATCGGGGCCGGACTTTTCCAGCACTTTTTCCAGACCTCTCAGTGCCCGGGCGGTTATATCGAAAAGGGTCTGCCTTTCTGTCATAATGTCCAGGTCATAGTCGGGGACAACATCAAAAAGGCTCAACACCTGGTCCAGCATCTGCCGGTGTTGAGCTGTAACGGCAACTTCACAGTGGAAGGCTTCTCTTTTTTTCAATTCCCGCACCAGGGGGGCCATTTTAATGGCCTCGGGCCTTGTACCGAAAACTGCCAGCAACTTTATTTTATCCAACTCGGGCTCTCCTCTTGGAAAAATTTAATTTACATGCTGTTGGTGGGCCTTTTGGCATCGCGGGCCAGATTTATGCGCCTCATGGAGAACAGCAGGGCGAATATCACCACACAAAGAGCTATGACCGCTTCCTTCACGCCCACTTTCGCCAGTATTATGGAGCAGGCGCCCAACATGAGGCTTATGAAGTACAGGTAAAGAACGGCCTGCCTCTGGGAAAGGCCGATGGCAAGAAGTCTGTGATGAAAATGACCTTTGTCGGCCTGCATTATGGGCTTGCCGTTCACAAACCTCCTGAGTATGGCAAAGGCCGTATCGAAAATAGGCAGCCCCAGCGCCAGGATGGGCACAATAAGCGCTATGGCCGTGGCGCTTTTTACGGCACCGTCGATGGCCACCGCCGAAAGCATAAAACCAAGGAACATGGCTCCTGTATCGCCCATGAATATCTTTGCCGGGTTGAAGTTGTGCGGCAGGAACCCTACGGCGGCCCCTGCCAGCAGAGCCGTCATCAGCACCGCATTGCTCTGGCCGAGGCTCAAATTCACCAGCATCATGGTGAAGGAGGCAATGGCGGCTATCCCCGCCGCCAGGCCGTCAAGGCCGTCGATAAAATTAAGGGTATTGGTAATCCCCACCACCCAGAAAAGGGTTATGGGTACGCTCCATTTTCCAAGAAAAAACATGCCGCCGAGGGGATTGGTAACCCATTCCACCTTCAGGCCGAACAGCACCAGGATGCAGGCGGCAGCCACCTGCCCCGCCAGCTTTACTTTGGGCGGCAGGCTGTAGACGTCGTCCAGCACCCCCACCATGACTATAAAGGCTCCGCCTATGAGCATACCCCGTACGGAAGAGAAGTTCAGCGGCAGGGTTATGAGGCCCACCGCCATAAATGCCGCAAATATGGCTAGACCGCCAAGCCTGGGCACCGGTTTTTTATGTACCCTTCTCCCATCCCTGGGCACGTCTATGGCGCCTATCTTCCAGGCGAGTTTTGAAACCGCCGGCGTCACCAGATAGGATATGACCAGAGCCGTCAGGAAAGCGTATATATAAAGAGGCAATAAAATCGCTCCCTTTCGATTTTGTGCCTATTTCAGGCCCGTCTTTTTTCCGTCTTAATTATTTTATTTTAAATCCGCGGCATTGTCAATCGCCGGAAAAGTTAATTATCTCCACTCTCGCCTCTTCTAAGAGTCTCATCGCCAGTTCATCGGGGTAATCGCCCGTGTATACGATTCTTGCGATACCGGCGTTTATCAGCATCTTGGCGCACAGGGCGCAGGGCTGGGTGGTGCAGTAAAGGGTGGCCCCTTTTATGCTTATCCCCCATATGGCGGCCTGGATGATGGCGTTCTGTTCAGCATGAATGCCCCTGCACAGTTCGTGGCGTTCGCCGGGCGGTACATTCATTTTTTCCCTCAGGCATCCCACATCTTCGCAATGGGCAAGACCCGACGGGGCGCCGTTGTAACCGGTGGTGAGTATCCGCCGGTCTTTAACCACCACAGCCCCCACATGCCGGCGCAGGCAGGTGGAACGCTTCGCCACCACCCCGGCGATTTCCATAAAATAGCTGTCCCATGAAGGTCTCATGATTCCACCTATTTCGTGCCGAAAAGCCTGTCGCCGGCGTCGCCCAGCCCGGGGACGATGTAGCCGTGGGAATTCAACCGCTCGTCCACCGCCGCCGTGTATATTTCCACATCCGGGTGTTTCTTGTGTACCGCTTCAATTCCTTCGGGGGCCGCAATCAGGCACATCAGCTTTATGCTGGTGGCGCCCCTTTCCTTCAAAAGGTCCGCCGCCATTACGGCTGAACCGCCGGTGGCCAGCATGGGATCGAGTATTATAAGTTCCCTTTCTACCACATCGCTGGGCAGCTTGCAATAATACTCTACGGGAGTCAGGGTGTCAGGGTCCCTGTAAAGCCCCACATGCCCAACCTTGGCTGTGGGTATGAGCTTCAGCAGGCCGTTTACCATTCCAAGACCGGCTCTTAAAATGGGAACAATTCCTATTTTTTTGCCGGAAATCATCCTGGCTCTGGCGGGACCGATAGGAGTCTTTATCTCCACCTCTTCCAGCGGCAAATTTCTGGTAACTTCATAGGCCATCAGCATGGCCAGTTCTTCCACCAGTTCCCTGAATTCTTTGGCGCCGGTGTTCTCATCCCTTATCAACGCCAGTTTATGTTGTATCAACGGGTGATCAAACACGAAGACGTTTTTCATCCGGAAGCCTCCTTCAAAGGTTTATTGACGGGAGTACAGGGGGAAAGCTTCGCAAAGGGCCTTTACTTCCCTGGCCACTTTGGCCTTGTGACGTTCGTCGTCGCTGTGGGTGAGGGCTTCGTCTATGAGACCGGCGATATGTATCATCTCTTTTTCCTTCATGCCTCTTGACGTCAGCGCCGGGGTGCCTATCCTGATGCCGCTGGTGACGTTGGGTTTTTCCGGGTCGTAGGGGATGGCGTTTTTATTTACCGTGATGCCGACATCATCCAGGATTTTCTCAGCCTCTTTTCCCGTCAGGTTCTTATTCCTGAGATCGACCAGTATCAGGTGGTTGTCGGTGCCGCCCGACACCAGGTTATACCCCCTTTCCATCAACGCTCCGGCCAGGGCCGCGGCGTTCTTTACCACCTGGCTCTGGTAGGCTTTGAACTCCTGGGAGGACGCTTCCTTAAGACACACCGCCTTGGCGGCAATCACGTGCATCAAAGGCCCGCCCTGAATTCCCGGAAATATCGCCTTGTCCACGGCTTTCGCGTACTCCTCCCGGCACAGGATCATGCCTCCGCGGGGGCCTCTTAAAGTCTTGTGCGTGGTGGTGGTCACAAAATCCGACACCGGCACCGGGTTTGGATGAAGCCCCGCCGCCACGAGCCCCGCGATGTGGGCCATATCCACCATAAGGTAAGCCCCCACGCTCCTTGCTATTTGGGACATCCTCACAAAGTCGATGATCCTAGGGTATGCGCTGGCCCCCGCCACTATCATCTTCGGCCTGTGCCGGTGCGCTAGCTCTTCCACTTCATCGTAATCTATGTAGCCGGTCTCTCTTGACACCCCGTAAGGGATAAATTCAAAATATTTTCCTGAGATATTTACCGGACTGCCGTGGGTGAGGTGCCCGCCGTGGGCCAGGTTCATGCCCATCACCCTGTCTCCCGGGTTCAGCACGGCAAAGTAAACCCCCATATTAGCCTGGGAACCCGAGTGGGGCTGGACGTTGGCGTGCTCGGCTAAAAACAGTTTTTTGGCCCTCTCTATGGCCAGTTCCTCAACAATGTCCACATACTGGCAGCCGCCGTAATAGCGCCTGTCCGGATAACCCTCGGCGTACTTGTTGGTCAGGACGGACCCCTGGGCCTCCATTACGGCCTTGCTGGTAAAATTTTCGGAAGCTATCATCTCCAGCTTGCTCTGCTGCCGCTCGGCCTCTTTTTCTATGGCGGAGGCCACTTCCGGGTCCACGAGTCTAAGTGTGTCCAATCCAGTTCACCTCTTTTTAGAGTAATAGTTTATAAAGTTAAAGCTCCGGCCCTTGCCCCAACGCTCTAAGCTTGAATCCCGCGTCTGTTTTCATACTCGGTTATTTTGTCTATTCTTCTCTTGTGCCGGCCGCCTTCAAACTCCCCTTTCAGCCATTCCTCCACAATGGCCGCCGCCAGGCCCGGTCCTATAACCCTGCCGCCCATGGTGAGCACATTGGCGTCATTGTGCATTCGAGACATCCTGGCGGAGAAGGTGTCGTGGCACAGTGCGGCCCTGACGCCTTTTACCTTATTGGCCGCAATGCATACTCCGATGCCGGTGCCGCAAATAATTATGCCCCTTGTAAACTCCCCCCGGGCCACGGCCTCGGCGCACGGAATGGCTATATCGGGGTAGTCCACCGATTCGGCGGAAAACGTGCCGAAGTCTCTGTATTCGATACCCTTTTCTTCCAGCAGCCTTATGATTTCCTTCTTTAATTCATAACCTCCGTGATCGCTGGCAACAGCTATTTTCATATTTTACCTCCATTCTGCAAAGGGTAACAAAAAATGCGTTTTAACAAAAATTTTTCATACTTTCCCGTTCATTATATACAAAACGCCGCCGAATGTCTAGTTAATTTCCAATCTCTTTATGACCTTTTCCAGTCTTTCTTTCAGCTCGGCCAGCACCCTGCGATAGATTTCCTCACCGCCGCCAAAGGGGTCTTTGATGTCCACATTTTCGTCGCCTTTTTCCCCGGCGGCAAACTCCCCCAGCACAAAGACCCTGCCCTTTGTATGTGGAAATCTGTTAATTATATAGTCTTTGTGGCTTTTGGTCATGGTCAATATCAGGTCGGCGTCCAGCAGTTCTTCCGTAAGCAATCTTGCCCGGTGGGCCGAAATGTCTATCCCCTCATCCATCATGACTTTTCGGGCGTTGTCGGAAGCCGGAAGCCCTTCCACAGCCGCGATGCCGCAGGAGCCCACCTCTATCTCTTTTTCCTTTCCCAGGTCACGCAGCATTTTCCTGAAAAGCCCCTCCGCCATGCTGCTCCTGCAGGTATTTCCAGTGCAGACAAACAGCACCTTTTTCAACTGCCATCACCCCGCATATCTTTTATCCTACTCTGATAATATTATATCCGGCCGCTTTATACAGCCTGTTCATCACCGCAAGGCCCAACCCCTCTTTTGAAACGCCCTCGGCAAGTATCTCGTCCACCCCAAGGCGGTCGAATTTCCGGAGGATGGAAAAGAGGTTGGATGATATGGTGAGAGGGGCGTCCCTGTCCCCCACCGAAATCACAAGGCCCCGTGGATAGCTGTCTCTTGTCTGGGCTGTGGCCATTATCCCCACCCTGCGGCCTCCGGCCTCAAGGCTTGCCGCAAGCTCGGCGATTTTTTTTACCTGCAGCTCAACAGGGCCCTCCACCACCGTCATCCGGGCCTGCGGGGCGTAATGCCTGTATTTCTGCCCCGGGGATCTGGGCTTTTCTCCGGGAGCCAGGCCCGGGTCAAGTTCCACGGGGCCCAGGACTTCTTCCAGCTGCTCTTTAGTCAGACCTCCCGGCCTTAAAATCACCGGCACGTCACCGGAAACATCCAGGACCGTCGACTCCACCCCCACCGTACAGGGCCCGCCGTCCAGGATAATGTCCACCCGCCCGGCCATATCTTCGAATACATCCGGGGCGCTGGTGGGGCTGGGCCGTCCGGAAATATTGGCGCTCGGGGCTGCGATGGGCACGCCCGATTCTCTTATGAGTTCCAGAGCCACCGGGTGATCCGGCATCCTTATCGCCACAGTGTCCAGCCCGCCGGTGGTGCTGTAAGGGATTATTTCGTTTTTATTAAATATAATGGTGAGAGGCCCGGGCCAGAACCTGTCAATCAACCGGCGGGCGCCGGCGGGGATGTCTCTCACCAGACAATCCAGTTGCTCAAGAGAATGGATGTGGACTATAAGGGGGTTGTCCCGGGGCCTTGCTTTTGCCGAATAAATTTTTTCAGCAGCCTTTTCATCCAGAGCATTGCCCCCGAGGCCGTAGACCGTTTCGGTGGGAAAGACCACCAGCCCCCCCTTCTTTATTATTTCCGCCGCCAGTTTTATCTTATCGGGCTCGGGATTGTATTTATTAACGGTAATAATCCTGGTTCGGACCAATTTTCCACCTCTTTTCTAAAAAGAAAATCCAGGAAGCTCAACTTTAAGTCTTGTGTAAAGACCCGCTTTTGGTGCCTTTGGCCGCCGCGAACCACCATCGATGCGTTTCTACATTACCTTGCAGTTCACAGAAGGCTGAAAAAAATCACCCCGGAAACCAGGCCCCAGATAAGTCCCCGGGGCGAGGATTCATTGACAAGAAAAATATCCGGCAGTATCTCTTCGCAAACGGTGTAAATCATGGCCCCGGCCGCAAAGCCCAGGGATGCGGTTATCATCATGGGCGATATACCGCCCAGCAGTCGGCCCATCAAGGTTCCGACACCCATGGGGATTCCCGCCATGAGAGTCGATATAAATGCGGCAGGGCGCGCCATGCCCGACAGCCGGAAGGCTGTCGCTACCGCCATGCCTTCAGGGATATTGTGGACGGCCAGAGCCACCGCCAGCAAAAAGCCCAGGCCTTCGGAAGCCTCATAACCGCCCCCGATGGCCAGCCCTTCCGGGAAATTGTGACATGCAATGGCCAGAAAAAGCAGTATCCCAGCCCGGGCAAAATAACCTTCACCAATTCGATACGCGGGTTTTAAACTTTCAATCATCCATTCGGAAACCATTAAAAAGGCTATCCCTATTATTATTCCTATAAGGGTGTAAACCAACCCCGAAATGCGGAGGGCTTCCGGAATGAGCTCCATGAAAACCGCCACAAGCATGACGCCTCCGGAAAAGCCTAAAATTTCGCTCATCTTTTCACCGCTGGTATCTTTCATAAAAAAGGTGTAAAATCCGCCAGCTCCGGTACCGCCCACTCCGGCCATAAAACCCATTAAAGTGGTGGACAAAGTATCCATCGGATTCACCTCACAGGTAAATCTTATGCGCCACCACTTAAGATATTACAAATATTATGGCATAGATAATAAGTCGTTTTCGATGCGGGTTTACACTTAAATCAAATACTGCTCAATATATTACAATACCCAGAATTGCGGCCATAACTATCATTATGAGCGGGTTTATTTTCAGCAGGTACAGCCCCGCAAAGACCACCGCCGCCACCAGCATATCTTTAATGCCGGTAAA
>NZ_JBJYKD010000051.1:0-12545 GCF_049310025.1 Thermorhabdus hydrogeniformans
TCCAAAACATTCCTTATGAAATTTTCAAGGTTCGGGAAAAGAAGTAAAAAAGTAGGGTTTCTACACTAGAATCAATTATAAATAAAAAAATAAATAAGGATTGATGAATGTGAATAAAATACCTTTTTTAAAAATGAACGGCTGCGGCAACGACTTTATAGTAGTTGATAATAGGGAAGACATAATGAGCGGCATCGATATCCCCGGATTTGTAAGGCGCATATGTGCTAGAAGGGTTTCGGTAGGTGCCGACGGCTTCATAATGGTGGAAAAATTTAACAAAGCGGATTTTAAAATGAGGTATTTTAATGCGGACGGTAGTGAAGGGGAGATGTGCGGGAACGGCGCCAGATGTGCAGCGATGTTCGCTTTTTTAATCGGTGCCGCAGGTGATGAGATGAGATTTGAAACCATATCCGGCACATATGAAGCCAAAATAAGGGATGGTAATGTCCTTCTAAAATTTCTAACGCTTAAAAAGGATAATTTTTTGTTGAATAAAAAGCACGAATTTGGCGGCAGAGTCAGGGAATATTGCTACGCTCATGTTGGCGTGCCCCATGTGATCTTGTTTGAAAAGGGGGTAAACGGTTGGGATGATAAAGAGCTGATAGCCTTGGGGAGGGAGGTAAGGTATTGTACCGATCTTTTTCCGGACGGCGCCAATGTAAACTTCGTGGAAGTGATAGATGAACACCACATATTTATAAGGACGTATGAGCGTGGTGTAGAAGACGAAACCTATGCCTGCGGTACCGGAGCTACCGCTACGGCCATCGTGGCGGGCCTGCTGGGAAAGGTTAAGCAGCCGGTCGATTTGCTTTCAAAAGGAGGCCCCCTCACGGTGCATTACCGAATTGAAGAAAACGCTATAGTTAACGTATATCTGGAAGGTGACGCAAAAGCGGTTGTGGAAGGCTTTGTATTACCCGATGCATGGAAGTAAGCAGCGCCTTTCAAAAAAGGATGAATAAAAAATCTAAATAAACATAATATAACAAAAATTAACCATAATGCCATTTAAAGATTGGGGAGAATAAATTTATTAACCAACTTCAACTAATAAAATCCTTCGACAAAAGGGGGGATTTAACAGGAGGTACAAGTAATTAAAAGAATATGACCATGGCATTGAGAAAAGGAGGAAAAATATGAAAAAAAGTAGGTATTATTTAGCAATAGCGCTGATAATAATCTTTACCGCAAGCATACTTCTGACTGCCTGTGGAGGGCAGAAACAAAATGAATCACAAAGTCAACAACAACAACAACAGCAGCAGGGCCAGCAAACACAGCAAGAACAGAGTAAAGAGCCGATTAAAATAGGCCATGAAGTTGCTTTAACGGGCGACGCTTCTATGTGGGGGCAGTCGGAAGAAAACGCACTGCAGATGGAGATTGAAAAGATCAATGCTGCCGGCGGCGTCGACGGCAGGCCCCTTAAACTCATATCATACGACAACAGGGCCGATTCTATAGAAGCCGTCAATGTGGCAAAGAGGCTTATCGAACAGGACAAAGTGGTGGCCATCATCGGGCCCGCACAGAGCGGTGTTGCAAACGCCATTTCTTCTGTCACAGAGGAAGCTAAAGTGCCGTTTATCGCCACCACGGCTACAAATCCCCTGGTGACGGTACCTAAAGAAGGCCAGGTGAGAAAATACGCCTTCAGGACGTGCTTCATCGACCCGTTCCAGGGCACGGTGGCGGCCCAGTTCGCCTATCATAGATTGAATGCCAGGAAAGCGGCAATACTTTACGATGTCGGTTCAGACTATTCTTCCTGGCTTGCGAAATACTTCGAAGACGCTTTTAAAAAGATGAAGGGTGAAATCGTGGCGAAAGAAGCCTTCAGATCCGGCGAACTTGATTACAGGGCAATGCTTGGCAAGATAAAACAGGCCGGTCCGGATGTCATCTTTATCCCCACGGCCCAGAAAGAGGCGGCACTTGCGGCAAAGCAGGCAAGAGACCTGGGGATTAAGGCCACTTTAATGGGCGGCGACAACTGGGGCAGCCCTGACCTTATTACTCTCGGCGGGTCGGCGGTAGAGGGTTCCTACTTTGTAAACCTGGCATCAATGGAAGACCCGGATATCCAGGATTTCATTAAAGAGTATAAGGCCAAATTCAACGCAGACCCGGTCCTCCCCAATCCGGTCATGGCGATTGATGCCCTCTATATGCTGGTGGACGCCATTAAGAGGGCGGGGACAACCGACGGGCCCGCCCTGGCGGACGCACTGGAGAACACAAGTAATCTCAAAGTGCTGACCGGAATGCTTACCATTGATCCGACCACCCACAACCCATTAAACAAGCCCGCCATAATCCAGCAGGTAAAAGACGGTAAATTTGTTTACGTCGAAAAATATGTGACAGAGTAATTTGATTCGAACAGGGGGGTCTAAAAACCCCCCTCCTCGATAATATGACTTTGGCAATTCAATTTACCGGACGGGAGCTGAAATAATGTTTTTGCAGACACTGATAACAGGCCTTTCAATAGGGGGTATTTATGCCCTCATGGCTGTGGGTTACTCCCTGGTTTTCTCGATACTTAATTTCAGCAATTTTGCTCACGGCACCATCATAATGCTGGGGGCTTATATAGGCTACTTTTTGATATCTTCATTCAAACTGGGTTTCCCTTTTTCCTTTCTTGGAGCTATAGTAGGAGCGGCATTGCTGGCGCTGTTAAACGTGAGGTTGGCCTACAGCCCGCTTATAAACAGGAAGGCGCCGCCGCTTTATCTCATGATAACGGCTATGGGGGTATCGATATTTCTTGAAAACATGGTCTATGTGACGGTTGGCTCGCATTTTTATTCTTTTCCGGAAATATTCAAGAGAACCAGTATCTCCTTTTTCGGCAGTGATATAAGTCCCCTTGACCTGTTTGCTCTGATCTTTTCTTTCATAGCCATATTCAGCCTGCATATTTTCCTCACCAGGACCAAAATGGGGACCGCCATCAGGGCGGCTTCCTACGACATGACCGTGGCGTCTCTAAACGGCGTCAATATGAACAGGCTCATCGGGATAGTATTTCTTCTGGCCGGTGCCTTTGGCGGCCTTGCCGGGGTATTCCTCGGAATAAAATACATGGTATATCCCACCATGGGCTGGATAACGAATAAAGCGTATATTGCAGCGGTGATAGGCGGCCTGGGCAGCCTCCCCGGGGCTGTAATCGGCGGGGTTATCCTGGGAATACTTGAGACGTTTGTTTCTGTTTATATTTCCTCGGTAATCAGGGATGTATTCAGTTTTTCTCTGGTTATTGTATTCCTGGTAATACTACCGGCGGGCCTGCTGGGCAAGTATCTTGAAGAAAAGGTATAGGGGGGAGAATATATGCAATACATTCTCGGAGTATTATCTGTAATAGGGATAGAAATTATTGCCACGGTGGGCCTTTCGGTTTTTACAGGATTTACGGGGCTTTTTTCCCTGGGGCATGCCGCATTTATGGCCATAGGGGCTTACACGGCGGCAATTCTAACCTATTTTTATGACTTCCCGTTTTTACTGGCCCTTCTTGCCGGGATGCTGATGTCGGCGGCGGTCAGCATGATTATAGGCTTTCCGACTCTCCGGGCAAAACTCAGGGGAGATTATTTCGCCATTGCAACTCTGGGGTTTGGCGAAGCGGTGCGGGTTATTCTGGAAAACCTCTCCATAACCCAGGGGGCCAGGGGGCTTCCGGGCATCTCTCATTACACGACACTTCCCGTCGTGATCGTATTTTCGCTGCTTGTTGTCTGGATGACCAGGAATTTCATATGGTCCAAATACGGGAGGAACGCCATCGCGGTAAGAGAAGATGCTGTGGCCGCCGAGATGGCCGGGATAGACCTTTTTAAAGTGAGGATGCTTTCCCTCATATACAGCGCGGCGTGCGGTGGCCTTGCGGGAGGGCTTTTTGCGCATTATTTAAATTTCATACAACCCGCCATGTTCACATCAGTCCTTTCAACGCAGCTTACGGCCGCGGTTGTGGCGGGCGGGATGGGCAGCCTTACCGGGCCCATCATAGCCATAGCGCTGTTTATAGCCGTTCCAGAAGTGCTCAGGGTGGCCAACATGTGGCGCCTGGTGGCCTACGGCCTTATCCTGGTACTCATCATGATATACAGACCGTCGGGAATAATGGGATACCATGAGCTTTCATTTGAAACTTTTAAAAAGATAATTCCCGGAAAAGCCGCAGGTCATGCGGGCGGAAGGGGGATATAAATAAATATGGCCCTGCTTGAATTAAAAGACGTAACAAAGCGCTTCGGTGGCATAGTGGCGGTAAAAGACGTATCTTTTGCCCTGGAGCAAAACGAAATAGTCGGATTAATAGGCCCCAACGGAGCGGGCAAAACCACCATATTTAATCTCATAACCGGCGTCTATAAAGTAACCGCGGGAAAAATTTTTTTCGATGGAAAAGACATAACTGACCTTGACCCTGTTTCCATAGTAAAAAGCGGCATAGCCAGGACTTTTCAAAATATACGGCTGTTCAACAAATTAAGTGCCCTGGAGAATATCAGAACGGTCCTCTTCAGGGAAGCGGGCTATAACATAGCTCAAGCCCTTTTAAGAAGCCCAAAAGTGGTAAAAATTGAAAAGCAACTCATAGAAAAAGCTATGGAATTTTTAAAAGTGGTAGGGCTGGAGGAATACGCAAACTACCGTGCCGACAGCCTGCCCTACGGCCTCCAGAGAAAACTTGAAATAGCAAGGGCCCTGGCGCTGGAGCCCAGGCTCATTTTGCTCGATGAACCTGCCGCCGGCATGAACCCCGAAGAATCGCTGATGCTGGTGGACCTTATAAGGAAGGTAAAAGAACGCTACAATCTCACCATCATCCTCATTGAGCACCACATGGATGTGGTAATGGAACTCTGCCCCAGGATCATAGTCATAAACTTCGGTGAAATGCTTATGGACGGCACAAAAGCAGAAGTTCAGAGCGATCCCAGGGTATTGAAGGCTTACTTGGGGGAGGAATATACCTATGCTAGAGGTTAAAAACCTGAACGTATACTACGGGAAAATCCACGCCTTAAAAAATGTGAGCATCGAAGTGCCGAATGGGGAAGTCGTGACGATAGTGGGAGCCAACGGGGCGGGGAAATCAACCCTGATGTGGACTCTGGCGGGTGTGCTGAAAGCCAGAGACGGGAGCATTACTTATAACGGCAAGCCATTGCCGGCCTCAGCCCATGATGTGGCCGCGGCCGGGGTTATACTGGTGCCCGAGAGAAGGAGGTTGTACGCCAATCTGACCGTAAGGGAAAACCTCATGATGGGGGCGTTCTTGAGGAATGACCCCGAGGGGGTAAAAAAGGACCTGGAATTCATATATTCACTTTTTCCCATATTAAAGGAGAGGTCCAATCAATACGCCGGGACGTTAAGCGGGGGCGAGCAGCAGATGGCAGCTATAGCGCGCGGCCTCATGTCGCGGCCAAAGATCCTGCTTCTGGATGAACCCTCCCTCGGCCTTTCGCCATTGTATACTTCTGAGGTGTTCAAGACCATATTGCAAATAAAAGCCCAGGGGACCACCATCTTCCTCGCCGAGCAGAACGCTCACAAGGCCCTGGAAATAGCCGACAGGGCCTATGTATTGGAAACCGGACGCGTAGTCCTTTCAGGAGCCGGCAAAGAGCTGCTGGCTAACCCGAAAGTGCAGGAAGCTTATCTTGGTGTAAGGCACAAAGCAATATAAAAAGCACGCGAGGCAACCTTCGATTGCATTCGAAGGTTGTTTTATTAAAGTACAAAAATATAAAAGGAATAGAAGGATTTTTCTAAACCGTCTAGAATATATACAGACAATAAAATCACTGAAAAATTATGATTTCAGTTTAGAGGAGGTGAATTTACATGAATGTCGGGGTAAATTTATTTGTATTTTTTTTACCACTAATAGTAAGTTTGATAATTACAATAGTATTTTTTTTAAGTTGATTTTAAAATAAATATTTATGGATTAATTTTTTGGAAGGAGGATTATATTGTTTAATATTGCCGTATTTGGGATTTATTTGATAATGCTTGTTATGATTGGATACATTACATATTTAAAGGCCAGGTCTTACAGTGACTACACCATTGCAGGCAGGTCAAACAATAAGTGGATTACCGCCATTTCGGCCGAATCTTCCGATATGAGCGGATGGCTTTTATTGGGGCTTCCCGGAATGGCTTTTGCGACGGGTTTTGGTTCAATATGGGTACTGATAGGGATTTTGGCCGGTACACTGTTTAACTGGATAGTTGTTGCAAACAGGTTAAGGACAATTACAGAGTATTATAATGCTGTGACATTGATTGACTATTTTGAAAAACGATTGGATGACAAAAAAGGGACAATAAGTTTATTGTCGGGCATAATTATCATACTTTTCATGATTATAAATTCTTCGGCCGAAATAATAGGAAGCGGCAAATTGTTGAATGCGGCGTTTGGTTTTGATTATAATGTGGGTATTTATAGGGCTTGCAATAGTTTTGATTTATACTTTTTTAGGCGGCTTTTTAGCTGTAAGCTGGAGCAACTTGGTACAGGGGACGATAATGTTTATCGCTTTAATTCTAGTGCCTGCGGTCTCATTGTTTAACGTAGGGGGCATAAACAATTTAATTGCAAACCTGCTCCATCAGGATAAAAACTTTTTTTCGCTGTTGAGCGGGAGCCAGGGATTTTGGCCAGTTTTTGGCCTCATTATGGGAGGTATTGGAATAGGAATAGGTTATCCGGGCCAACCTCACATCCTGACTAATTTTATGTCGATAAAAGATCCGAGAGAAATAAAAGATTCCACGTTGATAGCGATGATATGGGTGGGTCTGACTACATATGGAGCTGCGATTATAGGGATGGTAGGAAGGTCTTTATATCCCTCAATTGAAGACCCGGAAAAAATCTTCCTTGTCCTGGCTAAAAATTTATTCCCCAGTTATACCCTTGGAATTTTTGCTGCTGCGGTAATGGCTGCAATACTTTCTTCTGTTAGTGCCTATTTACTTGTGGCTGCAGCATCTTTCGCTTCGAACATATATACCAGGTTTGTTAAGGTAACCAATGAAAACCAGCTCATATGGGTTGAGCGTCTTGCCGTTTTTGCAATATCAATCCTGGCGCTTTTAATGTCAATATCAGGCGGGCTGGTCTTTAAAATAGCGCTGTACGCGTGGGGAGGGCTGGCGGCCTGTTTCGGGCCATTGGTTATTTTCTCGCTATACTGGCCGAAATTGAATAAGACCGGTGCAGTATGGAGCATGATTATAGGAATGGTCACAATCATTTTGTGGTATAATTTGGGTCTGTCGAAGTGGCTTTACGAACTTGTTCCGGGTTTTGCTTTAAGCATAATTACATTATTTACGGTGAGCAAACTTTCGGGCGGCCCTGATAGACTGACGGAAGAGAAATTTTTGAATTACCTTTCGCAGATAAGGAGATGACGATATGGCAGAAAAAGAATATATAATAATCCCGATGGACAGATTGGGGGTTGCAGGAGCTCAGAAAGATATTGTCGGGACAATCAAATTTATTAATACATTGATAGATGCGGGTAAAGAAGTATTTTGGTTGGTAAGGCCTGTTAGAATTTTTACCGATGATTTTCCAGAAGGGCATATTTACAGCCCTGGAGGTTTTATAATAAAGGGTGAGCCTGAGATTTGCGAGCAGTTAAAAAATAATGAAATTGTTTACTCTTTCATCACATCAAATCTTGAAATGCCAGTAAAAATAAACAGGAAAAAAATCGCCCTCTACACAGGCAAAGGGGCGGCCGATTTTTGCACAAAACCGCTAATAGAGGTTTTGGAACTTACGGGATTTAAGCACGAATGTTTAAACGATAAAGATATACGAAGCGGGTTGCTAAAAGAATTCGATATATTCCTTGTTCCCGGCGGGCCCGACGCAGGTGAATCTTTCTACTGGGGCCTTGGGGACCTGGGGTATAAAAATATAAAAGAATTTGTATATGATAAAGGAAGCTATTTTGGGATATGCGCAGGGGCTTACCTTCCGTTGAAATCTTTATCGGAAGACAACAGATACTGGTTAAACCTCATTGAGGCGACAGATGATCAGGAATTGGATTATTGGAGGACCGGTACGGGTTTTGTAAGGGTAAGAGTTGTTGAGAATATGCACCCTTTTGCATTTGGCGTGGCTACTGGAAGTGTAAACACTTTTGACATCGTTTACTGGGAAGGTCCTGCAATAAAAATATTAAGAGACAGCGTAAAAATTCTTGCCAGATTTGACGATTTTATAGCATCCGGAACAAATACAGATTATCCAAGATGGAACTTGCTCGACAATACTCCTGCAAAAGATTCGATTGATAACTGGTACAACATACTTACAAGAGAGCGGTTCAACAAATATTTAAAAGACAACGCCGCCGTCGTAGAGACTAAAATAAACGGCAACAAAATGCTCCTTTATTCGCCGCATGCGGAGTTTGGAAACATAGGCATAACGCAAAGAAAAAATAGCCAGGTATTCCAGCTTATTACAAATGGGTTGTTTTATTTAAGTATTTGAAACGGAATAAATTAAGGGAGCTGTGTAAATTGAATCTGATGCGGAAGTTAAATCAATTCCCAAGGTTAAAAATGCTGTGGGGAAAGACTCCTATAATTCGAGCGGATAAAATCGGGTGAAACCGGCGTCAATTTGTATATAAAAAGAGATGACCTTAGCGGTCTTGCATTGGGCGGCAACAAGACCCGCAAGCTGGAATTCTTGATGGGGGAAGCTGTATCTGGAAATTATGATACAGTAATCACAGCCGGGGCTATTCATTCCAATCATGCTCTCCAGACAGCCGCGGCGGCCAAAAAACTGGGGCTTAATGTAATCCTTGTTTTGAGGGGAAAGGAAGAATACCGCGGAAACCTGCTTATGGATAAACTGCTTGATGCCGATATTAGGGTATATAATGTCGGGACAAGCAAAGAATTAAACCACATCATGCAAAATATAGTCTGTGAACTTAAAGACAAAGGCAAAAAGCCTTATATCATTCCCATAGGGGGCTCAAACCCGGTCGGTGTCCTGGGTTATATAACTGCAGTTATGGAAATAGTGGAACAGGAACGGGAAATGGGGCTGAACTTTGATTATGTAATCTGCCCCACCAGCAGTGGAGGAACACAGGCAGGCCTTTTATTGGGATACAAATTGTTAAAACCCCAAACAACGGTTTTAAGTATAGGTGTAGGAGACCCCAGAGACGAACTCATTGAAGATGTTTTCCACCTTATTAATAAAACTGCGAAAACCCTGGAGATAGAAACACTTATTGCCCGGGAGGATTTGGAAGCCATCACAGTGGACGGCTACGGTTTCGGGAGTTATGGCACCATTGTAAAAGAAATAATAGATATTATACGGTATACCGCTTCCAGAGAGGGGTTTTATCTAGACCCGGTGTACAGCGGCAAGGCCTTTTACGGTATGCTGGACCTGATAAAAAAACGCATTATACCACGGGAGAAAAATGTGCTGTTTATCCATACGGGGGGACTGGGGGGCATATTTCAATATGAAAATATCATAAGTGACATGATTTCATGAGCCTGCCACTCATGGAACAAATCTATCGATGGTTCAAAATAATTCGCGCAGAAGTGTACCACAAACGAGGTTAAACATTGTTGAGAACTTTTGTGATATAATAATCTTGTAATAATCTTGGGGTGAGTTTAATGAATACGGCAAAAAGAATTCTTTTTAAATTGATTGAAGAAATACCAGAAGACCAGATTCCAGAAATAATTGATTTTATTAGTTTTTTGAAATCCAAAAAAGATAATGAGGTTTTTAAGGAGTTATTATCGGCAAGTGAAAGCAGTATCGATTTCTGGAATAATGACGTTGATTGATGAGGTATGGTCATGTTGACCGACAATGACCTTGAAGAAGGAACTCTTAAGGTAGATTCTTGTATAAGGGTTGATAAATTATATACTTTGTCTCAAAGTATTGTAATCAGTAAATTTGGAGTGGTCAAAAATCATATTATGGATAACGTAAGAAAGGTGATTTGTAAGTTAATTCAGAACATATAATTACGTTATCAAAGTCTTCGTCAAGCTTGGTGAACCCCCGGATACGGACCCACATGCGGCCCCGCATATCCAGTGGGGGGGCTCACCGTCCCTTCCTACTCGATTGCGCCGACTCTACGGAAACTTTATAGATTTAATTTCATAAGAAAACACGCCGCCGGGGGCGTTGACCTGTACCTTTTCGCCGGTATTTTTTAGCAGCAGTGACTTTCCCACCGGCGACAGGATCGAAATATCGTATATGTCCCGGCTTGCGTCTCTGCTGACGGAAGGCATAATCACCCGAAAACTATAAGTTTCTTCATTTTCAATGTCAAGCACTTCCACCCGGCTGTCGATAATCACAAAAGGCAGGCTGCCGTCAACGGAGTCTGCCGGGCGGGCGCTTCTTATAAAATCGTCCAGGCGCCTGATATAATTGTCCAGCAGCAGTTCGAATTCAGTGCGCTCATAAGAAGAATCATTAAAGAACTCATCAACAAGCTTGTGTTTATCGGCTTCCAGATTTGCTAGTTGTTTTACAATAGCTTCAAAAGCCGTTTTTGATAATGCGTAAGTCTTTTTCATACAACTTCCCCCTAAGACATTTTATGGAAAAATTCCCAAAAAACAACTCGGGCATTTCGCCTGTGCGAAATGCCCGTTTTTATAACAGCATACCATTTATTACAGACATTGTCAATAGTGTATGAGATTTCCATTTAATACAAGGTTTTATATTTTCTGACATATGGTGATATGATTGGTCAATTGGATAACATATGATGATTGTGGTTTTACTTATCAGTACTTGCGGGTCAGTTGGCCCGCTGTATTACAGGGAGGGATAAAAATATATATAATAACATTGATAAATTTATCGATATGGCATATAATATTATCAGGAGTCTCATGATGAAAGAGAGGGTCTGATAATATGCCTGAAAAAATCACCGTAAGCAGTGTTCTGAATTCCCTTGTGCCAATTTCCAGGTTCAACAAGGGGGAAGCGAATAAAATCTTCGAAGAGGTCAGGGAAACCGGCTTTAAGGTTGTGTTGAAAAACAACACACCGGCGTGCGTGCTTCTAAAGCCTGAGTTGTATGAACAAATGCTTGAAACCATAGAGGAATACCGGTTGCTGCTGGAAGCCGAAAGGCGTATGGAAGACGCAAAACCGGAGGACTTTATCCCGCAGGAAAAAGTTTTATCTGAGCTTGGCATAAATAAAGCAGATTTAGATAATACAGATGTGGAGATAGAGTAGCTTATGTGGCAGGTGGAATATTTGAAGGAAGCGGTGGAGGACTTGAAGCGTCTTTACCACAGCCAGCGGTTGCAAGTACTCAAAGCCATAGACAAGGTTTCAAGCAACCCCTTGCCGCAGAACGAAGGGGGATACGGCAAACCTCTGGGAAACAGGAACAGCCTGAAACTTTCGGGATATCTTAAAATAAAGCTGAAAAGGCTTGGCTTGAGGGTGGTATACAAGCTGGTCAGGGAAAAGAATGTTATGAAGGTTATTGTAGTATCTGCAAGGGCAGATGACGAGGTTTATCTTTTAGCACAGAAAAGAACAGATAAATAGCGGAAATTAAACAAGGAATCGTCACAGGTACATCAGCAGACTTGACCTTGAGAACATCAGCATCAATGATATGCGAACCATCATTTATGCTGATTTGTTTCACAAGGGTAAAAACCTGTCTCCTACTTTATCCTTCACGGCCAGGCGGACGTTCCGGTTGGGACCGCGCCAGCAAAAGAAAAAACTGCCGGCAAGTCAACACTAAACACGGATTATGCCTGCAGCAGCCAGGGAATCTATGTGCTTTGAAAAGAGCATGGCTTTTGGGCCTATTCCCAGTTCTGTAACGCTTTGCAAAATCATGCCACCTGTGGTGGAACCGATGGTTTGGGGAAGGCATATAAGTTCTACTCCAAAGCTTTCCATAAAAAATTTAAGATATTCTAAAACCAAACCTTGCCAGTCTATCAGGATACTCTATTACAACTTTTTGAACTTCTCCTCTTTTTATTTTGTTCAGAAGCTTTAATAAACCTCTCCTGTTTTCATTTACCCTACTTGCTATTTCGGATATGACTTCATACCGCCAACCTTGCAAATTGGCATATTCTTCAAGTCTCCTGATTTGATTTTTTAGGTACTCTTCCTGCTTTTTTGTAGATACTCTTGCATATAAAACTACAGTTGGTTTTGGTTTTTCTTCTCTCATACCTCACTAGCGTTGCATAAATAAAAAATTCATTTGTCAATTATAAAACAGCAAAGAAAATTAAATAAAACTGAAGAAAAATCAAGAAAAGCCTTGTACTATTAAAAAAATCCTTTATAATAGAGATATGGGGTAGTCCTTGCCCAAATCCCTAATATAAAGGAGCAACAAAATGCAAGGCAAGGATACCATAAATTCCACATTAAGTCAACTGTTTAATCCATTATC
>NZ_JBJYKD010000052.1:0-10619 GCF_049310025.1 Thermorhabdus hydrogeniformans
GTTAGTTTTTATTTTTCAAGCCGTATTTGGTTAAATATGGATTGGGGAAAAGGGGGAGTTTTTACACTGGAATCAAAGATTAAATTAGGAAGGCTTGAGCCTTCCTAATTTTTTCGAAAATTTTCCCAGGCCGGCAAAACTTCAGAGCGCCTTTGCTTTTAGGGGCATGGAAGAAATTTTCGCTTTAACCCAGCATCCGGGCCAGGTCTGTTTTGACGTCGCCGATCAATTTCAGATTGAAATTCTCCTGAAGCACCTTCAAAACACCGGGTGTAATGAATTCCGGCGGTCTGGGTCCGATATAAATATTTTGAATGCCAAGGCTGAAGAGGCCCAAAAGTATTGCCACAGCTTTTTGCTCGAACCATGACAGGACAATATTGAGAGGAAGTTCGTTGACCGAACAGTTAAAGGCTTCGGCCAGAGCCGCGGCTATTTTTACGGCTGAAATGGAGTTGTTGCACTGGCCCAGATCGATATACCGCGGGATGTCCGTCCCGGGCACCGTGCCGTAATCTACATCGTTGAAGCGGAACTTGCCGCAGGATGTTGTCAGAATCACGCAATCTTTGGGCAGGGCCATGGCCAGTTCCCTGTAGTAATCTCCGCCGCTGCCGGGGGTGTCGCAGCCGGCTATGACAAAGAACTTTTTGATTTTGCCGGATTTTACGGCATCGATGATATCGGGGGCCAGTTTCAGCACATTTTCGTGGTGGAAACCCGTAGCTATGACTCTGTCCGACTCGACATGGGCTTCGGGCAGCGACAGCGCTTTTTCAATGATGGGTGTGAAGTCGTCGTTTTCGATTTTCTGAACGCCTTCAAGGCCGGCTATCTCATAGGAAAAGAACCGGTCGGAGTATGTGCCTTTAATCGGCATTATGCAGTTGGTGGTGCCGAGTATGGCTCCGGGGAACTCCTCAAAAACCCTGCGCTGGTCCGTCCAGGATTTGCCGATGTTTCCTTTGAGGTGCCTGTATTTTTTCAGCTCGGGATAACCGTGGGCCGGGAGCATTTCCGAATGGGTATACACGTTTACGCCCTTGCCCTCGGATTGTTTCAGCAGCTCCTCCAGGGCGTGTAAATTGTGGCCGGTAACCAGAATACAATGGCCTTCGATTTTATCCTCGGTAACAAAAACTGGGCTGGGGACGCCGAATTTTGAGGTGTGGGCTTTGTCTAAAAGCTCCATAACCTTAATGGTGGCCCTTCCCACCTTCATGGCCATGTTTATGTGTTCCTGCAGGTTGAAATTGACGTTGGTAAGGGTCATGTAAAGGGCTTCTTCGATGGTGGCGTCCACTTCCGGGTCTGTAAATCCCAGTTCCCGGGCGTGCACGGCGTAAGCGGAAATGCCTTTCAACCCGAATATGATGATATCCTGGAGGCTGGCAATATCCTCGTTTTTGCCGCACACTCCTGTTCTGGTGCAGCCCCCTTTTGGCGTCTGCTCGCACTGATAACAAAACATGAGCTCATCCTCCCTGAGTTTTAAAATTTATTCTATATCTATGATAATCGTGCTGTCTTATAAAATCTGTGACGCATATCACAAGAAGCAAAAAGGGTCCGGAAAACCTCGAGAAATTATTGGGGGGAGTATGAAAATAGAATAAAAAAGAATAAAATGAAAATGTTGCTTCGGTGGAATGAAAACAAATGGAAACAAAAGAAGGATATCCGCACAAAGCAGGGATATCCACTTGAAATCTTCTGTAAGATATGTTAATATATTATTGCATTTGTGCCGAAGTGGTGGAATTGGCAGACGCGCCGGACTCAAAATCCGGTGGGCCCTAAACCCGTGCGGGTTCGACTCCCGCCTTCGGCACCAGATATGATAAGTAGTGCCGCATCGGCGGCGTGATATCTAAAAATAAAGGTCGCTTTTCAGCGACTTTTTATTTTTCCTCATTTTCTGCTATTTTTTCATATTTATCAAATTCCGCGATGATGGTTTTGAATATGGAAATAAGCATTTCCATTTGTTTTGGAGGTCTTGATTTTAATAGGTGAATGAGTTCGCTAATGGAATCGTCGGCGGAGCAGCTCTCTTCGCAGTTTTTTGTTCCTTCAAGAACATAATCCAGACTTACGTTTAACGCCTTTGCTATTTTGTTAAGAGTCTTTAAAGAAGGAACCTTATCCCCTCTTTCCATCTGACCTATATAGCTGTAGTGGAGGTTCGCTTTTTCGCCGAGTTCTTCCTGGGTGAGATTTTGTTTCAGGCGGATGTGCCTGATTTTTTTTCCAATATCTTTAAATATTTCATCTACCACGAACTCATCAACTCCTCACACTTCTTCTACTATATATTGCATTTTTTGTCGAAGAAGTAAAGAGAATATAGGTATTAAAATGTTATTTTTGTCATAATATGGCGAAATATGGCAATCAGCCGTTTATATTTTGCTTTTTTTTCATTACCGGCAGGTATTTGAAAGTTTTTGGTGAAATAATAGTATCGGGGTGAAAATAATGAAAAAGATCCTGCTCATAGATGGCAACAGCCTGCTGCACAGGGCTTTTCACGCCCTGCCGCCGCTGCGGACCTCCAGAGGCGTACATACCAATGCGGTGTATGGTTTTACCAATATGCTTTTTAAAATACTGAAAGAAGAGAATCCCGATTACGTGGCCGTGGCTTTCGACAAAAAGGGCCCCACCTTCAGGCACACCGAATATGCGGCCTACAAGGCCACCAGGCCGGGGACTCCCGAAGAACTCATAGGGCAGTTTGATATATTGAAAGACATATTAAAAGCCCTTAACATAAAATACCTGGAAATAGACGGCTTTGAGGCCGACGATGTGCTGGGGACCGTGTCCAGGAAAGCGGAAGAATCGGGTGTTTTTTCACTGATATTGACCGGCGACAGGGATGCGCTTCAACTGGTGTCGCCCATGACGAATGTCCTGCTGACCAAAAAGGGCATTACGGAACTGGAAATATTCGATCCTGAGAAGGTGGTGGAGCGCTTTGGCATCCCCCCCGAATCCATACCTGATATGAAAGGGCTCATGGGAGACGCGTCGGATAACATACCGGGAGTGCCAAATGTGGGGGAAAAGACCGCCGCAAAGCTTATCCGTGAGTTCGGCTCCGTGGAGAACCTGCTGGAAAATACCGACAGGATCAAAGGAAAGATAAAAGACGTTATCGAGCACTACAGCCAGCAAGCCCGGGTCAGCAAGTACCTGGCCACCATTGTAAGGGATGTGGATCTTGCTTTTGATTTTGAAGATTTCAAGCGCCGGGAGCCCGATTATGAAAAGTTGTTAAAGCTGTTCAGGGAGCTGGAATTTAACAGCCTGATAAATAAAATAGAGCGCCCGCGTGTGAAAGGGGCCACCGGCGGGGCGGTATCCCGCCATGTAGGGGATGTGGCCGGTTTAAATGCCGCCGTGGAGGAAATACACTCGTCAAAGACCCTGAGCCTTTTATTAGACGCATGTAAGCAGAATTCTCTGGAGGCCACCATAAAGGGTATAAGTCTTGCGACAGGTGAAGGCCTTTATTATGTGCCATGGGAATTAATTAACATGAATCCCGAAGCGAAATTTAAGCTTGCTGCCATTTTAAAGGACCCCGGGATAGAGAAAATCGCCCATGACGGAAAGTTTACGAAAAATGCCCTGAAAAGGATGGGCATGGATTTTTGCTGCAGTTTTGACACCATGCTCGCGGCATATCTGCTAGATCCATCAAAGCCCCGATACGACCTGGAGGACATTGCCTTTGAGTACCTTGGCGCGGAGTTGCGGGATGCGGCAGACCCGGGGCAAAAAACCGCGGTGTTAAAGGACCTGAAGGAAGTTCTTGAACAGAGGCTTGAAGATTGCGACATGAAGCAGCTCTTTTATGAAGTGGAAATGCCGCTCAGCTTTGTCCTGGCGGACATGGAACTGACGGGTTTTAAAGTGGATTGTGAAAAACTAAAGGCGCTTTCAGAAGAGTTTGGCAAAAAACTGGACAAACTTAGTGCAGAAATATACGGACTGGCCGGTATGGAATTCAATATCAATTCCCCCAAACAACTGGGGGAGGTCCTGTTTGAAAAGCTTTCCCTGCCGGTGATAAAAAAGAAAAAGACCGGCTATTCCACAGATGCGGAAGTGCTGGAAAAGCTCAAACCCTGTCACCCCGTAATCGAAAAAATACTGGAATACCGTTTCCTGATGAAGATGAAGTCCACCTATGCCGAGGGCCTGCTGGCGCTGGCGGATAAAACCACCGGGAAGATTTATACCAGCCTGAATCAGACCGTGACTTCCACCGGCCGCATCAGCAGTACCGAACCCAACCTGCAGAACATTCCGGTCAAAACCGAAGTGGGAAGACGCATCCGCGGAGTTTTTGTGGCAGACGGGCCCGGGCATCTGCTGCTGTCGGGGGACTACTCCCAGATAGAGCTCAGAGTGCTTGCGCATATCTCCGGTGACGAAAGTCTGATGGAATCCTTTATCAAAGGCGAGGACATCCATACCCGTACGGCCAGCGAGGTATTTGGAATCCCGCCCGATGAAGTTACACCGGATTTAAGGGACCGGGCGAAAGCGGTGAATTTCGGCATCGTTTACGGCATCAGCGATTACGGTCTTGCACAGAGCCTCGGCATTTCAAACAAAGAGGCTCAGGACTATATAGAGGCCTATTTTCAAAGATATCCGGGGGTCAGAAACTACGTGCGGGAAACCATCAGGAACGCAAGGCTTACGGGATACGTGACCACCATTTTGAACCGCAGGCGCTATATCCCGGATATAAACAGCAGGAATTACAATTTGAGGTCCTTTGCCGAGCGGGTGGCCATGAATACCCCCATTCAGGGCAGCGCCGCCGACATCATAAAAGTGGCCATGGTCAAAGTTTATCGGGATTTAAGGCAAAACAACCTGAAAGCCAAAATTCTCCTGCAGATCCATGACGAGCTCATCTTTGACGTGCCGGAAGATGAACTTGAAGATGTCAAAAGGATTGTGAAATACGATATGGAAAACGCCATCCCCCTGAAAGTGCCTCTGTTAGTGGATATTAAAGTGGGACGTACCTGGGAGGAGCTTTAATTTTGGGGAGGGATGAGTTTTGAAGGTGATAGGTCTTACCGGCGGTATTGCCAGCGGCAAGAGCACCGTTTCCATGTTGCTTAAGCAAAAGGGTGCTGCTATAATAGATGCGGATGAGATAGCAAAAGAGATAATGCAACCTGGAAAACCCGCCTGGGCGGAAGTTGTCGAGCACTTCGGGAAGGGGATATTACGGGAAGACGGGAACATCGACAGGAAAAAACTGGCACACATAGTCTTTTCAGATGAAAAAGAGCTGGAAACCTTAAACCGCATCACGCATCCCAGGATAGTGGAAGAAATTAAAAGGCGGCTTAAAACTTTCAGAGAAAAAAATGAAAGCGTTGTGGTTGTGGACGCGGCCCTGCTCCTGGAGATAGGTCTTGACCTGCTGGTGGATGAAGTATGGCTGGTGGCCGTCGACGAAAAGACCCAGCTGGAAAGACTGCTTTTCCGGGAAAAATCCATGGGCTTCGCAGAAGCGCTGGAGAGGATACGGGCCCAGATGCCCCTGGAAGAAAAACTCAAATTCGCCCACAGGGTTATAGATAACGGCGGAAGTATTGAAGAAACAAAAAGACAGGTAGACAGAATATGGGGGGAATTGAAGCTATCGTGACAAAAAGAATCGCCGCAATTTTGGTTATAGTTGTTGGAGTACTGGCGCTGTACAACAATATTTCCTGGTTTATGAAATACCTGTATCCTCTTAAATTTAAAAATTCAATAGTCAGGTATTCCGGCGACTACGGCGTAGACCCCTACCTGGTTGCGGCCGTAATCAAGGTGGAAAGTGGATTTTCACCGCAGGTCGTATCCGACAAAGGCGCGGTAGGCCTCATGCAGCTCATGCCGGAAACCGCCGCCTGGGCGGCGGAAAAGATGGGCATCGATGATTTCGACGTAGACGACCTCGAGCACCCGGATATAAACATTAAAATTGGGACGTGGTACCTGGCGACCCTTCTTAAAGAATTCAACGGGGATGTTACCCTCGCCCTGGCGGCATATAACGGAGGCGTTGGAAATGTGACCAACTGGCTGAAAAACGGCCAGCTGAAGGGCGGGAAGGAAGAAAAGATACCATTTGTTGAAACCAGGAGCTTTGTAGCCAGGGTAAAGACCGCTTACAGGTGGTACAGGAGATTATATGAACTTTAAGGAGGAACGTTTTTAAATGGATCAGGGGATACTGGCGATGTTAATCATCCTCAACCTGGGCGTTTTGAGCCGCAATAATTCCCTGGCACTGGCGGCCGTCGTAGTGCTCGGTTTAAAGTTGCTGGATTTGAAGGAAGTGCTCTCATATCTGGATAAAAACGCCATCAGGCTGGGCATTATTATTCTTACCATTGGGATCCTGACACCCTTTGTAACCGGAAAGATTACTTTGAGAGACATCCAGGCAGTGCTGACCAGCCCTGTTGCTCTGGTGGCTCTGTTCGCCGGAGCCCTCACGGTTGTCCTTTCAGGCAGGGGGCTTGGTCTGATTAACACCGAACCGTCCATTGTTGTGGGGATAGTCCTGGGTTCGGTGATAGGAGTGGCCTTTTTTAAGGGTGTCCCCATCGGCCCGATGACCGCTGCAGGGATAGTGGCCGTGGTCATGAGTTTTATAAAACATTGAAGGAGAGGTTGTACATATGATAGAAAGAATCAGAACCTTACAGGATGTAAAGGATTTCAAAGTCGAGCCCCAAAGGGCGTTTTTTTCGGCAAACCACGATGAGATAATGGCGGGGACCACCACCGATATCTATTTTATAAAGACCATGGAGATATTAAGGTATATGGGGCTGGCCGGGAAGGAAGTGGTGGCGGAAGTATTTCCCAGAAAATCCGGAGTTATTTGCGGTGTGGAAGAAGTAATAAATCTTCTGAAAGATAAAAATGTGGAAGTCTACGCTTTGCCGGAAGGAGAAACCTTTGAACCCAAGGACACGGTAATGAGGATAAAAGGCCCCTATGAGGAGTTTGGCATGTATGAGACGGTTTTGCTTGGGATGCTGGCCCATTCCAGCGCGTGGGCCACGGCCGCACGGCAGTGTCGTGAGGCGGCGGGGGATAAAGTATTTATATGCTTCGGCGCAAGGCACGTCCACCCGGCTGTGGCACCGGTTATGGAAAGGGCGGCGGTGGTCGGTGGGGCCAGCAACGCCAGCTGCATACTGGCCGCAAAGTTGCTTGGGCGGGAACCTTCGGGGACAATACCGCACGCGGCCGTTATCGTTGCCGGTGATACGGTGTCGGTGGCCAGGGTTTACGATGAAATAATGCCCCCCGATTCCCCCCGGATAATCCTGGTGGATACGTTCAAAGACGAAGCCGAAGAGGCGCTGGCCGTGGCCGAGGCCCTGGGCCGCTCCCTGGAAGGGGTGAGGCTGGATACCCCCGGCGAAAGGGGAGGGGTTACCGCCGCACTGGTGAATGAGGTAAGAAAGAGGCTTGACCAGAAGGGCTACGGCTTTGTGAAAATCTTTGTTTCCGGGGGCCTTACACCAGAAAGGATAAGGGAGCTGTCGGATGCCGGAGCCGACGCCTTCGGGGTGGGGAGTTACATATCAGGGGCATCGCCCATAGATATGACCATGGATTTGAAAATGGTGGACGGAAGGCCTGTGGCGAAACGGGGCCGGATACCGGGCATCATAGAAAATCCCAAGCTGGTGAGGATGAAATAGATTGAATTAGATTAGAGTTCGGGAAACCAGATGGCTATTTCACGTTTTGCGCTTTCAATGCTGTCTGACCCGTGTACCAGGTTTTTGGTGGTGGAGGTGGCAAAGTCGCCGCGGATGGTGCCGGGGAGGGCTTCTTCCACCTTTGTGGCGCCGTTTAGAAGGCGGACAAGTTTCACGGCCTGGGGGCCTTCCAGTACCATGGCGAAAACCGGCCCCGAAGTGATATAATCAATAAGCTCGGCGAAAAAGGGTTTTGAAGCATGTTCCTGGTAATGCTTTTCCGCCAGTTCCCTTGAAACGTTTACAAGCTTTGCGGCGATTATCCTAAGGCCCTTTTGTTCATACCTTTGCAGGATTGCGCCTGTAAGCCCGCGTTTTACACCGTCGGGTTTTATCATCACAAATGTCCTTTCCATATGCTGCCTCCTTTTTTTATTTTTTTTATTTTTATATATAATTATTATCGGATTTGCAGGGCTTTTTCAAGCATTAACCCTTGAGTGTAATACTGCCATTCTTCAAGTGGCGGATATTTGCAGAAACATTTTACATAATGTGGAAATTGACTGCCTGCAAGTCGTACAATATAATTTTTATAAACACCTGCAGGAGGCCAGCCATGAGAAAAACAAAAATCGTTTCGGCCGTTTTGCTTCTGGCTATATTTCTTACGGCATGTTCCAATAGTCCCGCCGGTTCCGCCCAGGAAAAAAAGTCGGGCGGCCAAACCAGTAGCGGCCCCAAAAGCGGGGGCGGCGTCGCAATTGCCGCCGTATCCCCATTGGCGCTGGATCCTTTACAGGTTCAGACGGACGAAGAAAAAGCCATAGCGGGATTAATTTATGAAGGCCTTGTCAAAATTGACGAGCAGGGCAGGATTCAGCCAGGTCTTGCAAAATCCTGGGATATTTCCGATGACGGCAGGACGTACACCTTTTACTTGCGGGATGGCGTAAAATGGCATGACGGTAAGATTTTTACGTCGGCGGATGTTAAAGCCACATTTGACAGGATAGTCGAACTTCGGAAAAAGCAAAAAAATCAGGGCAGGGCTCCGTTATTTCCGGAGTTCGACAATATTGAGAGCTTCAGCGCCACCGGTGAAGGGACGTTTGTAGTCTCCCTATATAAGCCGGATGCCGGATTCCTGTACGCCATGGCGAGGGGGATATTGCCGGCTTCTTTAATTCAGGTGCAGCGGGATGCAGAAAAAAGGGCGGCCGGTCCGGGCCAAAACGCGCTTCAGGCGGTTCCCGTCGGCACGGGCAAATACAGGTTTGTCAAAAAAGACAGCGAGTCCATCTTATTGAAGAGGAACGAAAATTATTACGGTAAAAAGCCTTACATCGAAGACATAACCATAAAAATTTTTCCCGACAAAAATTCCATGAAAGAGGCGTTAAAGCATGAGAAGGTTGATATTATCCCCGTTGACCCCCAGGACTGGGGCATATTTCAGGGTATAAGCCATATAAATCTAATACAGTATTCATCCAGATACTTTGAATTCATGGCACTTAACCTTAACAAAAGCATTTTCAAAGATGCGAACGTCCGAAGGGCTATTTTGATGGGAATAGACAGAAATAAAATACTGCAGGATACCACTCTCGGCAAGGGCATTGTCATCGACGGACCCGTGCTGCCCTTTTCCTGGGCATACAATTCCCAGATCAGACATATAACTTTCAACCAGGCCAGCGCCCGGCAGATTCTAAAGGAAGCCGGTTGGGCCGACACCGACGGAGACGGAATACTGGAGAAAAAAATCAGTGGAAAGCGGCAGAGATTTGAATTCGAGATGCTTGTAAATACATCCAACAGCGCCCGTTACCAGGCGGCCATGGATATACAAAAAAACCTCCAGGAGATCGGCGTACGGGTCAAGATCATAAACATTCCATGGGACGAGCTGGAAAAACGCGTTCTGGATAAAAAATACGACGCAGCTCTGATGGGATGGAAACTTTCTCCGAATCCCGACTTGAGATTTATGTTTTCCAGCAGTGAAATAAAAAATGGATATAATTTTGTTTCTTATTCCAATCCCCAACTGGATGAAATACTGATAAAAGCCCAGGCTTCCGCGTTTGAGGAGGAAAGGAGAACTTTTCTGTTTCGAGCACAGGAAATAATTGCCAACGACGTGCCGTATATTTTCCTTTACAGCCCCGGCAACCTGCTGGCGGTAAACAAAAAGATTAAAGGTGTAAGACCGGATCCTGTAAACCTGTTCAACAGCATAGAAGAATGGTGGGTGGAGTGATATCTTCCTTTAAATTAGTTAAAGAGTCTTAAGAACGCAAAATGGAGTTTTTTACCGCAGGCGGTCGGTGGCCCGTGGTGATTGTGGAAACAAAGGGGGTCTGGCTTGTGAAAAAAAGGCGGAACAACCATGGAGATTTTACAGCCCTTGATGAGTACGGCCGGATTAATGGCGATAACGAACCTGGTTATCAAAAAAGGCCCGACTATGATGTAAAAGATATCATCGCCATGATCATAGCTGCTTTTGAACTGGTATTTCCGCCCGTTTTTATGATATTCGGCTTTATCGCCCTGCTTTATTTTGTATTGAGGTTTGTGTCGGGATTTTAACCCCACGCACGGCGATCCAGCCAATCAGGATTACCAAGGCCGAATTTCAAAGATACAAATCGTAGAATTTTTCTCGAAACTCAAAGGTTATACATCGAAGCCGGGGAGAATCGGGAAAATGCGGAGTTGGTGTTCCGTCAAGAGAATTCAGCGCGATCTGTTTCAGTGTAATGTGCCATAGTTTCGTTCAATAGCTTTTTATTTCTGGGCAGGTTATCCCAGGGCAAAGAAGAGATGTCAAAAAGCAAGGAAGCGTAATTAGAAAGCTGATCC
>NZ_JBJYKD010000053.1:0-10472 GCF_049310025.1 Thermorhabdus hydrogeniformans
CCATCGTTAGGGTTTAAAAGCTTTTTTCTCCAGTAATCGATTGTAGTTTTTGATATTCCGTATTTCCTACAGACAGCAACTTTAGTGGTACATGAGCTCTGAGCTTCGGATAAGATAGCGAGCTTTTCTTCAGTAGTAAAATTCTTCCTTGCTGCCATAGAAAAATTCCCCCTTCAAGAGTTATTTTATCATGTTGTGCGTTTTGGTCCAATTCTCTTGAGGGGCCAGCAAGTTTTGGTTTAAAGGGTTGTTTTATACAAAGAAGAACCTCATTGAGTCTTTGATAAAAAAGGAAAAAGAAAATATTTGCGATATGCACTTGCCATGCGAGATTGTTCCATCAATCTTTAACAGCAACATTGAAGTTTTGTAAGAAGATGTGAATTATTCAGTGATTTTATTAAATAATTGTCGAGATTGCTTCTTGATATTTATTTAGGTGTAATAAAAGTAATTAGACAGTTTATTGATGCTTTAACTGCAATTAATCTCAGACTTGAACTTGCGTATGCTATGTTTGTAGCGTCAATAGAATCACTACCACAAGATTTTGATAGTTATGAGATAAAAAGGGATTATTGTCCAAAAATTAATTAATACATGGTTATTACAAATGACCAGTTGCAAATGAATTAGTTAGTTGAGAATGGTTATTGGTAATACTAAAACTGTGATAGAAAGGGATAAACGTAACTAGCAGCAATAATACTTGCATCCCAATTATTAACAAGAATGTAGCATTATTACAATTTACCAAAATTTTTCATAATTTTGGTAATAAAAGATTTTAATAATTGTATATTTTGTTTTAAAACTAAACCTTAACCCTTACCACTTATTTCCAAACCATGTATTTTTCATTTAATCCTCCCACCCATGCGAAAAAAGTGGTTCCGTTGAGGGGTAAGAAAGGGAAAAGGATAGATGAAGGAATAAGGATAAAGGGTATAGGAATAACGAAGGGATAAGTGGTAAGGCCTCGAAAAATCAAGGTTTACGCCACTTATCCCTTTTTCCTTTCATCCTTGACCCTGCCCCATTTGGAAAGACTTTTTTCGCACAAAGTAGAGCATACATTGGGAAATTTTAGTAGAAATATAGCTTAATTACGGAAAAACTTTATTACCTCCCAGAAAATGACATGTAGATTTTATGCGGGTTTGATGGATTGGAAATGGAAAGGGTTTTTTTTAAATCAACAGCAGCTGTATTTTTCATTTAATCCTCCCACCCATGCGAAAAAAGTGATTCCCTTGAGGGAGGAAAAAGGGAAAAGGATTAAGGTTCAAGTCGTAAAGAAATAACAAAGGGATAAGTGGTAAGGTCTCGAAAAATTCGGGATTTACGCCACTTATCCCTTTTTCCTTTTATCCTTGACCCTGCCCCTTTGGAACACCTTTTTTCACACAAATTAGAGCAGTATTTGGTAAATTATAGGAGAAATAATACTGTTTCACAGAAAAACTTTATTCCCTCCCATAAAATCCCATCCTTATTTTATGCGGGTTGGGGGATGGAAATGGAAAGGGTTTTTTTTAAATTAACAATATTTGTGGTATAATTTTATTGAAATAATCGTTAGCGAGGTGTATTATATGACACTGGCAGAAAAATTAATCAAAGAATTTGAGCAGTTGACTGAAGAAAGGAAAAAGGAAGTTATTGACTTTGTTGAATTTGTAAAAGCAAAAGAGCAGAAAGAGATTGAAACACTTATGGATTCTGTTATCAGTGAAAACAAAGAGGCTCTTAAGGAGTTAGCAAAGTTATGAAAACACTAAGCGTTGAGAACATTATTTTGTTCCATGAGAAAATCATAAAAGAAACTGGCGGAAGTGCTGGAGTACGAGACAGAGGACTCATTGAGAGTGCTTTAAATAGAGCCTTTATGACTTATGATGGTAAAGACTTATATCCCACCATTATTGACAAAATTGCCGTTATAACATATAGCTTGATTAACAACCATGGATTTGTGGATGGCAATAAAAGAATTGGTATAGCAGTAATGATTATATTGCTTAAAATGAACAATATAAAGGTTTATTACACTCAACAGGAATTAATTGACTTAGGCCTTAAAACTGCAGGAGGATTAATGAAGGAAAAGGATATATTGAATTGGATTAAAGAACGTGTTAAAGACTAAGATTTGGCTGGCATCAAGTGTCTTTTTCATTTATTCCTCCCACCTATGCGAAAAAAGTGGTTCTATTTGAGGAGGAATAAGGGTAAAGGAATAAAGAAAGGGATAAGTGAAAGGCCTTGAAATTAGAAGCCTGACATCGCTTATCCCTTTTTCCTTGAACCATGATCCTGCCCATTTGGAACAACTTTTTTCACACAAAATAGAAAAATATTTGGCAAATTATAGGAAATTTAACACTGCCTTACGGAGAAACTTTATTCCCTCCCAGAAAATCCCATTTAAATTTTATGCGGGGTCGAGGGGAGAGAAATGGAAAGGGGTTTTTTTTAAATTAACAATTGGGTTATTATGCAAGGGGCATGTTGCATTCTTCATTTAGCAATAAGAAAAAGCGTTAGCAGGAATTAAATTCTGCCAATTTTAATGAATATCCCAAAAAACTTTTCAAAAACAGCCAAATTGGTGAAATATGGACTTACACTTTTTTCAGAATTGTTGTATCATGATAACTGGTGATGTTATGATAAACAAAATGAAAATATTCAACGCAGGCGCTGCACCAGTTATCTCCGCCATATGGGAGCAACTAAATAGCGGCAAAAACCTGGATAAACTCTTACCCTGGGATGCTTCCCAGTGCAAATTACGTGGTTGGAAAAATGAAATGAAATCATGTATACCTTAATCCTTACTCTATGAAACTTTTTCCTATTCTCCTTTCAACATGTCACTATTTAGAACCAACTTTATTTTAAAAATTACTACAAGAATTAAGGAAAAAATGTTAATCAATGGGATGAAATTAAGGAATTTTAGAGCGCCCTTTATTATCTGGTAGAAAATTAGAATATAGGAAAATCAAGGGTTTGAGAGGTGTGGGTGAGGGGAGATTATTTTAAATATACAGTATTTATATTTTGTGAGGAGTGAATTGAATATAAATGAAAAACAAAAGAACGTTTATTGGAATATTATGTGTAATTGTTGTCATTATTATAGGAAGTTTGATTTGGTGGTATACTCCATGCTCAATCACCAACATCGCACCGTCAGCGGTATCTAAAATCAAGGTTTTTGATGGTAATACAGGAAAATCAATTACAATAACAGACGCATCTGATATTGAACATATCATTACGAATCTCAATAAAGTATCTCTCAAAAAAGAAAAGATTTCATTAGGTTATATGGGATATTCTTTTAGAACAACGGTTTATAAAGATAATGGTGAAGTATATAAGGAATTTATTATTAACTCAAGCAACACTATCAGAAAAGACCCATTCTTTTATCGAGACAGTTCAGGAAGCATTGATTATAAATATATCCAAAAGTTGTTTGATAAGGATGTTAAATGAGTATAATCTACCAGTATTGTTAAGCTGCATTATTCTTTTTATGTTATGTACACTAATTGGGGGATTATCATGACTTAATATTAAACTCACTTGGTGCAATGTTGGGGTTTACCGCATTTAGGATGGTGAGCAATACTTTTTCCGTTTGGAGAAAAATAGGAAAATAGAAGGATAAGATAATATAATAAGGAAGAAGGAAATAATAATTAGGAATTAGACAGGCGGCTATCTAATTAGAAACAGAAAAGGAGCATCGGTATGAAACAAAAGTTCAGCGCCGAAGTAAAGAAGCGCGATGGTATTGATGGTGCATATATTGAGATTCCTTTTGATGTAGAGGCGGTACCGGAGCCAAAAGGGCTGAAACACGTAATAGAAGGATTGAAAAGGCTATCAGCGTGCTGACACTGGATAAAAAATTAAAAGAAGGACAATAAAAGGCTCACGACTGTAGCTTTCCTTAAAAGTACATGAGGCTTGAACTGCATCTTAAGGGGGGTATGCACCATTAAGAATGATGTCTGTGCTTTATGGAAAGAATTAAGCTCAGACCTGAAAACTTTTATCTGCAAAAAAGTTGGGAATGAGCAGGATGCGGAAGATATATTGCAGGATGTATTTTTAAAAATATTAACTAATATGGACCGGATAAAGGACAACGACAGGATATATGCATGGGTTTACCGGATAACACGAAACACGATTAATGATTATTATAGAAGGAGAAGAATCAAGGCTGAAATTTCGGATTTACCTGAAGAAGGTGTAACCAGCAATGATGAAGATGAAATAATAAATGAATTAGTCTTATGCCTTAAAAATATGATCGAGAGCCTTCCAGATAAATATAAGCAGGCTATCATGCTAACAGAATTAGGCGGTTTGACACAAAAAGAATTGGCTCAAAAACTCGGCATGTCAATATCAGGGGCTAAGTCGAGAGTTCAACGCGGTAGAATCATGTTGAAAGAAAAGTTTTTTGAGTGTTGCAAGTTTCAATTCGATGGATATGGGAATATTATTGAATACCAGCATAAAGAAAACAGCTGCAAATATTGCTGAATCACATAAGTAGTTTGCGTCCTTTTTAAAAAATCTCCGTCTGTAAAAGTGAAGCTAATTTTTATGGATGGAGGTTTTTATTATGCGGTGTTGTGAAACTCAGGCAAATAACAATTGTTGCAATGCAATTTGCGGATGTGGAGAGCAAAATAATGATGCTAAAAAGAAAAAAATTGTAATCGACTTTATGTATTTGGATTTAAATGTATGCGACAGATGCCGGGGCACCGAGAGTAGTCTTGAAGAAGCCGTTGCTGACGTTAAAAGGGTGCTTGAGTTAACAGGAGTTGAGGTTGTTGTAAATAAAATTCACATTGATAGTGAGGAAAAGGCCATACAGTATCGATTTGAGAGTTCCCCTACTATCCGAATTAATGGAAAAGATATACAATTGGAGACGAAAGAATCCCTTTGCGAATCATGCGGTGATTTGTGCGGCGATGAAGTTGACTGTCGGGTATGGATATATAACGGCGAGGAATATAATGTTCCGCCCAAAGCAATGATAATTGATGCGATACTTAGAGAAATATATGGAAGTAGTGGCTCATCAGATAATAATGAAGATAAAACCGAGCAGAAATATGAGCTCCCTAGAAATCTTCAAAAATTTTTTGAATCAGTGCGGGGAAAGGGCGAAAAAATGGAGAAAATGCGTGTGTGATATTTGCGATTTTATTTTATTGCAATTTCTCCTTAATAATGTTGTACTTTAAGTACTACAGAGAGGTGTTTTAAATGTCAAAACTTCACAATTCAAGGGTTACAAAAATGACGGCAGTGCGTTTACCGGTATCTGTAATTGAGAAAATAGACAGTTTATACGGTAAGGGCAATCGTTCAAAATTTATTTATGAAGCAATCGAAAAGGAATTGAAAAGGCGAAAAAGGCTGGAATTTCTCGAAAAGGATATAAGTCTTATTTCTGATGATATAAAGGATTCGGTAGAATATGTAGATGAAATGCGAAAGATTGACATTGACCGGTGGGAACAAATATTTAAAGGTAATGACAAAGTGCCGGGCCAGGGAGATATACATGAATAAATTACAAATAAACGGTTATTTATTGGATACTGATTTCTTAATTGACCTGAGTAGAGGAAAGAATAACATTTATAAAAAAAGAGCTTCAAATTTGATGAGACAAATAAACGAACAGATCTTTTCGTTTCCGATGTGACATTGATTGAGTTTTTACCAGGAATAGCCGAAGAAAAACAGCAATATGCCATAAGCATTTTAATAGACCTTTATATTTATATTTCTCCTTCTTATAAAGATGCCAGTCTCGCGGGTAAACTCCGCCAGGAATTTTTTAAGAAAGGTATCTCGTTATCTGTTTCAGATGTCTTGAATGCTTCCATAGCTATAAATCGCAATCTATGTATTGTCACAAGAAACGTAAAACATTACCCTTTTGAAGATATTAAATTATTATGCTGGTAATATATATTATATGAGTTCAGGAGTATTCTTAAATTTGTTCATTCGTCACTTATTTAGAGATAAAACGATAAAATGCCCGCAACCATTATAATATTCGCATAAAAAGAGATGAACTTAAACAAAATAAAATTTAAACTAATCACCCATGTTTAACAGAACAAAAATGCATTTGTCGCAGATGATTTTTATTAGTTATAGAGCAGCTTAAGCTAAGGTTATAATGATCCGATTGGGAGGCAATTTTGCAAAAGGATAAAGGATTAAGTGTCTATAAAGAACAGCAAAGGGATAAGTGCAAAGCCTTGAAAAAACAAGGTTTACGCCACTTATCCCTTTTTCTTTTTATCCTTGACCCTATCACTTTGGAACACCTTTTTTCATACAAATTTAAGCAGCATTTGGGAAATTATAGGAGGAATAATACTGCCTTACGGAAAATCTTTATTGCCTCCCAGAAAATCCTTAATTTAATGCGGGGTGGAGGGGAGGGAAAGGGTTTTTTTAAATTAACAGTTCCGGACAAATTCTATCAAAAATGGCAGAGGAACTAAAAAATCAGATAAAGGCATGACGAATAAAAATATAAATTATTTTTTATAAAAGAATATTTACTTTCGAATGAAACTATAATATAATATAAATGAAAATATAAGAAAATATAATTAAATTTAAATTTATTATAAAAAGGACATGTTGGATATGAACAATCGTCAATTAGAAATAATGAAAATAATTTCAACGGAGTCAAAAATTAATGTAAATGAGCTTGCCAAGAGATTTAACGTTTCCCAGGTTACCATCCGACAGGACTTGCGGGCACTTGACAAACAGGGGATGTTAAAAAGAGTCCATGGCGGTGCAGTGGCTATAACTGATGACCGCATATCCAATCGTATGTGTTTAAATTACAAGGTGAAGAAAAAAATTGCCCGGGAAGCTTCGAAAATGGTGCAGGATGGGGAAACTGTCATGATCGAATCAGGTTCTACGGCTGCTATCCTTGCTAGAGAACTGGCCAGCAAAAAAGAAGTAACTATTGTTACAAATTCCCTTTTTATCGCAAACTATGTAAAAGAATTAAACAACATTAATGTAATTTTACTGGGAGGTATATTGCAGAAGGGCGCAGAAGTTACGGTTGGACCATTGATAAGGAGTTCCCTGGATAATATTTATGTCGATAAGTTTTTTATAGGCGTGGATGGATTTACCGAAGAAACCGGTTTTACTTCCATAGATTTAATGAGGGCTGAAACTGTTCGATGTATGGCTGAGAAGGCAAAAAATGTAATAGTAATAACGGATTCCACAAAGTTCGGAGTCAGAGGCGTTACGCACCTTTTGAATGCTGAAGATGTCAGCATGGTTATAACAGACTCGGAAATTGATAAGAATTACGAGGATGTGTTGATTAAAAAGAATATAAAATTAATTAAAGTATGACAGATTTGATTTTTTATCAAAATCTAAACGATAGATTGGAGGAGATGATGGAATGTTATAAAAAGTGAAGAAATAACTTTATCATTAAAAATAAAACGGAAACAAGGAGGTTAGTATTGTGTCGGGTTTTATGGACAATTTTGCAAAATTTTTGGAAGAAAGAGTACTGCCGCCCCTCATGAAACTTGCAGAACAGCGACATTTTGCAGCTATCAGGCAAGGAATCCAGAGGATCATACCATTGATCATAGTCGGCTCTGTACCTCTGATTATAGCATATCCCCCTGTTCATTCATGGAGTGCTGCTGTAGAACCATATCGCAATATTTTGCTTGTGCCGTTTTCGATGACTTTTGGCCTGATGTCTCTCTTTGTGGCATTTGGAGTAGCATCGGCCTTAGCGTCATCGTACGATCTTGATTCTACAGCAGCGGGGATAACTTCAATGCTGGGATTTTTGCTGGCGGCGGCCCCCATGGTAAAAAACGCTATTCCCGCCGATTACCTAGGGGGTACCGGTCTTTTTACTGCCATAATAGTGGCTATATGTACGGCGGAATTAAATGCGATTATTTAAAAAATCTGGTTTCACCATAAAAATGCCTGCAGGTGTTCCACCGGCTATAATGGCATCCTTTGAATCTATAACGACAGTAGGAGTTATAGTCCTTGTAATATGGTTAATCAGAACAGTTGGAAACCTCAATGTTCCAGAAATTATCATGTCGGCATTCAAACCACTGGTGGTTGTGGCCGATACTTTACCGGCCATATTGCTGGCGCAGGTGTTGCACCAGGCTCTATGGGCAGTCGGAATTCACGGCACCTCAGTGGTAGTATGGGGTGTTATGGCGCCTTTCCTCACACAGAATCTTGCTGCTAATGCCCAGGCCGCCATGGCAGGCCAGCCCATTCCGTTTTTCTGGACAGAACCCATGCAGATGAGTTATGCACATATGGGCGGTTCGGGAGCGACTTTACCTCTTATATTCTTCTATTTGAGATCAAAATCTGCTCACTTAAAACAGGTGGGAAGAGTTGCGCTCATACCCGGCATTTTCAACATCAATGAACCCATAACCTTTGGTACACCCATAATACTCAATCCCATTATGCTCATTCCGTGGTTCTTAAGCCAACCGATTATCATGACTATAGTATATATATCGGCAAAATTAAATCTTGTTACAAAAGCGTATATATTGCCACCGTGGACTACTCCCGTTCCCATCTATCAGTATATCATGACAGGCGGTGACTTCAGGTCTGTCATACTGGCGGTTATAGTTTTCTGTGTAAGTGCGGCACTTTATTATCCTTTCTTTAAGATATGGGAAAAACATCTTATAGAAGAAGAATCTGGCGCTGCCAGGTAATATACTTAATTATATTAATTATTCATATTAATTTTACAGGGGTCGGCGTTATACGTCAAGCCCTGTTTAAACGAAAAAGGAGGCAGGGCAATGGACTTAGAGCAGATAGCATTTCAAATCATAGCAAATTCCGGAGAGGCGAGATCGAAAATTTCCGAGGCTATGGATGCATGTGAGGATGGTCAGTTGGACAGAGCAGAGAAATTAATAGAAGAGGCAGAGAAGAGTCTTCTGGTAGCTCATGATATCCATATGAAAGTATGTCAAAAAGAGGCTAGCGGCGAATCCATTCAACCTACCCTTCTACTGATACACGGGATGGACCTTATGCTGGTGACTGAATCTGAAAGAGATATGGCCAAAAGAATGGTGAGAATAGCCAAAAAACTCATTGCCAATAGGGAGGTTTTTTAAATGTCAGACAAAACCTTAAATATTCTGTTAATATGTGTAAATGCAATGTCATCAGGGTTTTTAGTAGAAAAAATGAAAAAAGCTGCAAAAGAGAGAGGGCTAGATATAAATATAGAAGCAGTAGCAGGATGGGGCTTTAAGGAAAAGGATTTTTCAAAACTCGATCTTGTGATGCTCAGTCCTCAAGTAAGACATTATAAAAAAGATGTAGATAATGTGGCTTCAAAATTCAATGTGCCCGTGGCAACCATAGATTTTCAAACTTATGGCCTGGTAGATGGAAATAAATGCCTGGATATCGCCCTTAAAACACTTGGAGTGCAATAAATGCGGAAAACAAAAATGAATCTTGGGACAGTTTGTGAAATAGAAAGGTATGCTCTAAATGATGGCCCGGGCATCAGGACACTGGTCTTTTTAAAAGGTTGCCCCCTGAGATGTAAATGGTGCAGCAACCCCGAGACCCACAACTATTCCCCCGAACTTTATTATTACGCCCACCGATGTACATTTTGCGGAAAATGCATTGATGTCTGTCCATATCATGCCATACGAGCTGATTATTCACGACAGAAAGTTATCACGGACAGAAATATATGTAAAGCATGCGGAAAGTGCACCAAAGTATGCCTTTCTGAAGCTCGCAGTATTATAGGAATGGAAATGACAGTAGAACAGGTGATGGAAGAAATAAGAAAAGATTTACCTTTTTATCTAAGGGGAGGAGGGGGTATTACCCTTTCGGGTGGAGAGGTTTTAAGCCAGCATAAATTTGCATTGGAAATATTGAAGAAATGCAGGAGTGAATTTATCGATACTGCTATTGAAACTTCTGGGTACGCTTCATGGGAAGTGGTAAAAGAAGTTTTAGACTATACGGATCATGTTCTGATAGACATAAAACACATGGACCCAGGACGTCACATGGAATTGACTGGAGTTGATAACAGGCTCATTCTCGATAATATAAAAAGAATCGACCGCAGTAAAGTAAATTATGTTATAAGGATTCCATTGATTACGGGGATCAATGACGATGAAACCAATATTAAAAATTTAAGCGAGTTTATTAATGAGTTGCGAAATCTAAAAGAAATACATTTGCTACCTTATCATACAGGTAGCGTCAAATAAGAATATGAGAATTCCCTAAAAAATGGAAATCGTAGGTAGTAGCTGGCAAATCAATCAGTAATTGTTAAATCAATAACCCAAAGTAAC